>JAQTVA010000056.1 GCA_028707055.1 Candidatus Bipolaricaulis sp.
AGGCTGGGCGCGCGCCATCTTGCTCGTGGGAGGGCGTGTGCCGAGACAAATCACGAGACTAAGCCTGTAGACGCCGACCGGCGGTTGTTCCGGACGCGGGTTCGACTCCCGCCACCTCCACCAGACGCGAGCGGCCGTCCCCACGTCGGCCGCTCTTCCCTTCTACCCCGTAGAGAGGTCTTGAGCCGTCGATGGAACCCGTCCCTTTCCCGAAGCCCACTTTGCTCAGGGCCGGCGCGGACACGCGACCTTGTACGTTCACCCTCCCGCCCCAAGAATGGCAGGAACCGACATCGGGTGAGTGAGGGGATCATGGCGAAGCAGACGGCTCTCCGCCCGTTCGACGAGCAGATCGATCGACGAGGCACCGACAGCACGAAGTGGAGTTCTTTCGACGACGACATCCTGCCTATGTGGATCGCGGACATGGACTTTCTCTGCCCGCCCGCGGTCGTTGCCGCTCTTCGAGACCGAGTCGAGCACGGCGTCTTCGGCTATACGCTGGAGCCCAAAGACCTGCGCGATCGGCTCGTCGAGTACCTCGACCGTCGCTATGACTGGAAGGTCGCGCCCGAGGCCCTTGTGTTCTTACCGAGCGTTGTCGTCGGTTTCAACCTCGCGTGCCAAGCCGTGGTGCGCCCCGGAGACGGCGTCCTCGTCCAGCCGCCGGTGTACTACCCGATCCTCGCGGCACCCAAGAACGCGCGCGCGGTAGCTCAGCACTGCCCCCTGTCTCGGTCCGCGACCGGCCGCTACGAGATCGACTTCGGGCGACTCGAGGCGACCGTCACCAACCGCACTCGTCTGTACCTCCAATGCAATCCGCACAACCCCGTCGGGCGCGAGTTCTCCGAGCAGGAGCTGCGACGCGTTGCGGAGATCGCCCTCCGAAGGAAACTCGTGGTTTGCTCGGACGAGATCCACGCAGGGTTCGTCTTCGACGGCCGGCGCCACACGCCACTGGCTTCGCTCAGCCCCGAGATTGAGGCGCGCAGCATCACCCTGACCGCGCCGTCCAAGACGTTCAACGTCGCCGGCCTTCACTTCGCTGCGGCGATCATTCCCAACAAGATCCTGCGGGAGCGCTACGTGCAGGCGAAGCGTGGCCTGGTCTCGTCCGTCAATGCCCTCGGGTATGCCGCGGCTCTGGCCGCCTACCGCGAAGGAGACGCGTGGTTTGAGGACCTCTTGGCCTACGTCGAGGCGAACCGCGACTTCGTCGTCGACTTCGTCCGCTCCGAGCTGCCCGGCATCGGGATCGGGCCCATCGAGGCGACGTATCTGGCATGGCTCGACTGCCGCGACGCCGGCATCCCCGGCGACCCCTACGAGTTCTTCCTCCGCGAGGCCCACGTGGCCACAGTCCCCGGGGCGATCTTCGGCTCTCAAGGCAACGGCTTCGTCCGATTGAACTTCGCCTGCCCTCGGGCGACGCTCGTCGAAGGTCTCCGCCGCATGCGGAGCGCTCTCCGCGAGTGGCAGGAGCGCCCGGCGTCGGACCTCGTCGACGAAGCCACGGCCGTCGCCTGGCACGCGTCACGCGTCGCCGGGTAGACTCCCGCGGGTTCGAACGAACAAGGAGGAATCCGCTTCGCTGTGGACCGCACCGCGCTTCGTGTGCAGGGAATCGTCAAGGACTTCGACGGACTACGCGCCGTCGACGGGATCAGCCTCGAGGCCAACCGCGGCGAGATCCTCGGCTTCCTCGGACCGAACGGCGCGGGGAAGACGACGTCCATCCGCATCATCCTCGGGATCTTCGAGCCCGATGAGGGCGGGATTTCCATCCGCATCGGCGGGCTCACCGGCCGTCTCGTGAAAGAGCGCACCGGCTACCTGCCGGAGGAGCGGGGCCTCTACTCCGACGCAAAGGTGCTCGACGCGCTCGTCTACTTTGCCGAGCTGAAGGGCCTACGCCGCACCGACGCCCGCCAACGCGTGCTTCGGTGGCTTGACCGGTTCGACCTGCTCCCGTGGGCCGACAAGAAGGTCGAGAAACTCTCGAAGGGCATGCAGCAGAAGGTGCAGTTCGTCGCATCCGTGGCCCACGAGCCGGACCTCCTCGTCCTCGATGAGCCCTTCTCCGGCCTCGACCCGCTCCACCAAGACCTTCTGAAGGACGTGGTCCGCGAGCTGCGGGATGCGGGCGCCGCGATCCTGCTCTCGGCGCACCAGATGAACCAGGTCGAGGAGCTGTGCGACCGGGTCTTCCTCATCAACCGAGGACGCCAGGTCTTCTACGGAACCCTCGACGAGATCAAGTCCCGGGACGGCGAGCACGTGGTTCGCCTCCGGTTCGAGGGATCGGCTGAACCGCTCGCGGCACTGCCGGGGGTTGAAAACCTCGCGATCGACGGCGACCGCGCATCCCTGCGCCTCGGGCGCGGCGCATCGCCCGACGCATTCGTGCGTTCCTTGCCCGCGGCGCTCACCGTGCGCGAGTTCTCCGTGACGAGACCCCCGCTACACGACATCTTCGTGCGCGCAATCGAGAAGGAGAACCGTGAGGCTGCGTAGCGTCATCCGCTGGGAGTTCCTTCGCACGATCCAGAGCAAGCAGTTCCTCATCATGTCCCTCCTCATCCCCGCCGTGGTGGCCGTCGCCATCTTCGCCGCCACCGCGGCCGACAAGGGCGCGCAGCAGAGCCTACGCGAACCGCCTCCGCCGTTCGTCGTCGCCCTGATCCTCGCGACGATCCTGTTCATGGGCGCATTCCTTTCGGGCGTCATGGCGCTCTACAGCGTGGTCAAGGAGAAGCAAGGCCGCGTCGTCGAGCTCGTTCTGTCGAGCATCTCGGCGCAGGAGATGATGGCGGGCAAGGTCATCGGCCTCGGCATGGCAGGCCTGATCCAAGTTGCGGTGTGGGCCGCCGCCGCCTACTTCATCGCAGGCCGGTTCACCCCGATCTCCCTCGCCGGGCTTGGCCCAGTCCACTGGATCACGTACCCGCTCTACTTCGTCCTCGGATTCATGCTCATCGCCTCGATCTACGCCGCCACGGGCGCCGTCATGAAGGACGTGCAGTCCGGCGGCGCCACCGGACTCGTCGGACTGGTTCCCTACATCCCGATCATGTTCTCGGCCTTCATCATCGAGAACCCGAACCATCTACTCGTGCGCATCGCCGGGTTCGTCCCGCCGTTCGCTCCTTCGGTCATGCTCCTCCGCGTCGGCGCCGGCGCGGCTCCGGCGTGGGAGATCGGGCTGAGTCTCGCCTCGCTCGCGCTGGGGGTCTTCCTCACGATGCGGTTCGCCGCTCGGGTTTTCGAGATCGGACTCCTGATGTACGGGAAGTCGCCCAGCCTTCGCGAACTCTGGCGGTGGGGCCGCGCGGGGCGCGCCCGCTAGGCTACCCCGCCGACCTTCCGCGTAGGCTCGCGAGTCGGTCGAGGAACCGCCGAACCTCGGCGTCGCGAATCTGGCCGCGCCCAAACCTCAAGCTGCGGCCGTCCGGAAGCACGATGCGGAGCTCCCCATCGCGAAACTCGGCGTCGATCTCCTCCAGACGGTGCTCGAGACCACCGCCGTACCGCTGAAGGCTCGAGAGCCACTTCGGCAGCTCCCGCGTGAGCCGCTCGGCGATCCTCCGTTTCAGGGCCGCCGCCGGGCCTTGGTCTTCCTCGGGCGGCTCCAGCTTGGCGCGGATGGCCTCAAGCGTCTGCTCCGGCGGCTTCGCAAACTCGAGGACGAGTTTGCGGTCTTCCGTCAACACAAGGTCAAGGCTGTCGTCCGAGAGCGAGAGCTTGTCCACTTCGCCTCGCCACAGAAACTCGTACAACCGATGCGAACCCACCCCTTTGAGATCCCGGTCTCCCAGATCGCGGAACGTGAGATCCGGCCGGTGCCGGGTCTGGTCGACGATCGATCGATCCACGACGACCTGACACCCCTTTGCAGCATCGGCCAGCCGCTTTGCCAGGTTGACGGAGTGGCCGAACAGGTCGTCGGCCGTCCGGATGGCCGGCCCCCACGTCAAGCCGATCCCGGCGCAGACCGCGTCGCCACGCCCCTTCTCGTTGAACACAGACAGCGCTGTCTGCATCCCGGCGGAGCAGGCGACCGCGCTCTCCGCCTCCTCGAACGAGGTCATGACCCCGTCTCCGTACGTCTTCAGGAGGCGGCCGTGGTGTCGCGAAACCTGCTCCTCGACCAGACCGGTGAAGGTTCGAGCCACCTGCAGCGCAGCCTGGTCCCCGCGCTCCGCGGTGTACTTCGAGAATCCCCGCAAGTCGCTGAATCCGATCGCCAAAGGTCGGTCGTCCGGCACGTGGCCTCCTTCCTCTCGGAGTGCGCCCCACGAGGAGCGGACGGATTCTACCCCCGTCGCCGGCACGCGAGAAGAAACAGGGCCGCTTGGCTCTCGCGCAAGCGGCCCTGACGCTCTCTCAGTGCCTACCGGTTCACGAAGACGATTCCCTTGGCCGAGAACCGTTTCTCGCCGGAGGATGCCGTCACGACATAGAGGTAGGCTCCGTTCGCCACGGACTGCCCACGCTCGTTTCGTCCATCCCAGTCGACAGAAAGCACATCGCTGTCTTCCGTGGACCGGATGAGGTGGCCGGCCAGATCGTAGATGGAGACGGCGAATGTCTCCGCCAGCCCCTGTCCCTCATAGGCAAACGTCACATGGTCGGCGAACGGGTTCGGCGTGGCGAAGAACTCCGTCACGAGGAACTCGCCGGCGACGACCGCAATGGTTGCCGAGCTGACGTCGCCCGCGTACGTCGGGTCGACGTACGAGGCCGTGATCGTCTGCCCCGCCCGATACCCGAGGTCGAGCCCGGCCGTGATGAACGCGGCGGAACCGCCACCCGACAGCGGGGCCAAGCTGTACCTGACCCCGTCGATCGTCACGGCGTCGGGCACCGTCCCGGCACCTACAAGAGAGGGGTCGTCGACGCGAACGTAGATGAGGTCCCCCTCGATGTACGCCGCGACGGGCGTTCCCATCTCGTCCACGAACCGCGTCGTAGACACTTCGAGAGGTTGCGCTCCGCCGACGGACACCTTGAGGGCGATCCACGCGATGTCCGAGTGGTTCGATGGATCCTGATACGCCGCGAGGATTGTGTCTCCCGGCAGAACGCCGAGCGATGGAGCACACTCGTACTGGCTGACAAGGTCCACGCACGTGACACTGGCGAAGTCGCCGGTGTTGGCTCCTGTCTCGAACAGGTCGCTCGACGCCCAGCGCCCGTTCCGTGGGTTCAGGATATAGATCTTGCCCCACGTCCCGGTGTCGAAGATGTTCGTGTCGCCCAGAAGCTCGTTCACCATGTGGGTCTCCACGTCGAGCCATCCGCAGTCGCCGTCGTGATTCGCGGGATAGTCGATCGGGCCGTGAGGGATGTTCTGTCCCGCACCCGCCGTCCCGTCCCAGAAGGCGGCCACGCGCTCGCGGCGGAGGACGTCCTCGTTCTGATCGGGATCCACGACTTCGATGAACACGCAGTCGCTGTTCGCGTAGCCCGAGACGCGGTTGCCGTTCCGGTCGAGGAAGTGCATCTGGACCGTCGAGCCATCGTAGACCTGCGTGTCGGCCACTTCGAACACCGAGAAGGCGACGTCGTTCGCAACGCGGATCGCCTCGATCTCCGGCGGGAAGGAGGTGTCGACATCCCGGTCGCCGAGGCCGGCCATCGCCACCTCGGAATACTTGACGTCGTTGTACCGCACGTAGATCGAGTCTTCGTTGAACGCCTCGAGCGACCAGTTGTCCAGCTCAAGCGAGTAGCCGCCATGCGTGCCAGGATCGCCGACCCCAAGCGCGTCCCACACGGACACGAGTTCCATCCCTGCGTGGGTGAAGAAGATCGACGAGTTGCTCGTCAGCTCGTCGAGGATCAGCCACTCGGTGTCGTCCACCTCGTGGGGATCGCAGACCTGAACGACGACCCTCTCCGGGCAACACGCATCCTGGTTGGCATTCTCGTCCACGACTTCGATGTAGACCGGGTCGCGACCGAGCCAGAACAGGCTCTGGCTCTTCCGGGCGTAGTCCGTGAAACGAAGGCTGCTGTGCCGCTTCTCGGAGATGTACGCGAGGGACAACTTGAAGTCGTCCTGATCATTTGGGTCGAGGTAGTACGCTGCCAGCACGTCGCGGAGGTTCAGCGTGCGAAAGCCCAGGTCGCGCAGGAGGCTGTTCAGCCGGAGCTCGAAGACGCCTGTGTCCGCACCGGTTTCGGTCGCGTAGAACATGACGCGAGTGACCCCCGAGTCGCTCAACGTGTCGAATGCCACCAGGCCGTCGTCCTCGAGGGTTGGATAGTGGATGTAGTACGTACCGCGCGCGTTCGGCTGACGACTATCCAGGTCGATGTACCGTCCGCTGTTGTAGATGTTGCACCAGATGAGCGACTGGTCCGCCGGATTTCCGTCCGTATCGACAACACCGCCCCAGCGATTGAGGCCCCAGAAGTCGGACGCGCTCGTCGGCTCGTTCTGCCAGTTCCACGACCCTGGGTTCACGATCACGAAGACAGGAACCATCTCGACCGCGTCGCAGTTCAGGTTCTCATCGGGGTCGGTGACGGTGATCATTGCCGCCTCGTTGCCGTCCCGATAGATCTCCTCGTCCCACTCCATCTTCGCTTCCGTGTCCTCGATCTTCATCAGGCCGAGGGCGACGTCGGATGGATCGTTGGGATCGACGTACAGGCCAACGAGGGTGTCCATGTTCTCGAACCGTCCCAGCATGTGGCCGCTCTCCACGCCGGCCTTCCCAGGCGGGAGGTAAGCGTCGCCGAGAGGAAGCTCGGATCCGGGGGCGAGTGCGTCCCCGAAGCTTAGGTGCCCGTTCGTCGGATCGAACAGGGCGTGGACCCACACGCGGTCGTCGCCGACCCCCTTCTCCGGCTCTTCATCGGCGGCGGCGTAGAGGTAGCCGCCCCACTGGAAGTCCGTCGGGGTTACCGCGTCGCCGTTCTTCTCGTAGGGACCCACGATGTGCGCCTGGTCCCGGCCGTCATGGGAGAACTTGACGCGGGTGCCGATCTGGAACGGACGGCTGCTGACGAAGCGCCCCGCGCTCTTCTCGGTCTCCTCCAGGTAGTCGGCCCCTAACCAGCCCGCCGTCTTGCCCGGCCAGTGCCCTTTGTAGGGCACGTAGCCTTCGTCTCCAAAGAGGAAACTGCTCGCGTCGCCGGCTTCGCTCTTGTAGCTCTTCCACACGATGTGCGCACCGGTCTTCGCGTCGAAGACCTTGATGTCGGTCCATACCTTGTCGCGCACATCGCAGTCGATGTCCTCATCCGGATCGTAAACGACAATCCAGATCTGCTCCCCCTCTCGCACCTTGGTCACCGGAGTACCGCCGTCGCTGTCGGCCGAGAAGTAGAGCTCGGCTTCGGATCCCCAGGCGGTGGTGACGCACAGAAGCAAGAGGAGAAGCACGACAGCCGCAGCGGTCCTTCCTGCTCGTTTCACCTTGACCTACCTTCCCTTCGTTTCAAACCGCCGATCCCCGCTCGCCACCCGCGGCCGCCACTCCGCGCGTTAATTCACCGCGCGAGCCGTTCGACGCTCGGAGCTCGCCCCAGAGGCGTCTCCACGCGCCGGCCGAGAGAGCGATCCAAATCGCCACAGGGCCCGCCTCCCAGAGAACGCGGACCAGAACCTGCCATCCCTCCGAGGTCGCTGACAGAACCCCTTCCCCCGCCGCAAGTCCCGCGGCGGCGTACCCCAACTCGACCGCCGCCACGAGATACCCCACCTGAAGAGCAAACAACACGCCCAGCCCGACGAGCGTGCGCACGAGGCGCCGCAAGACGCCGAGACCCGGCGTCGCCACGAACAGCGCGATGAGCGGGATCGCGGCGAACAGCGTGAACCGGTCGAAGACCAGGAACGGGGAGATCCTCTGCCCGTCGAGTCGCCGGAAGATCCACACATCCCCATCTCGTGCGTCGAGCACGGTCACATCGGCGGCCTCCACGGCGTGGAACACCGGCCGCGCGGCGCGGGCGGCAAGCCCCGCGTAGTGCGGTGCAACGATGCTCCACAGGGGAGTCAGGACCCCAAGGGCCAGCGCGAACAGGAGGAGGAAGCGCCCGACGGCCCGCGTGAGTCGGTTCATGATGTCCTCCCTCGTCTCCGCTCGGAGGATGCCTGCCCTGCCCACAAGAGCCACATCGCGACGACCACGGCGATCACAAGCGACTGCCACACGACCTGGTGAACCACGGCGAGGCTCCCGGGCCAGTAGACCCCGACGTAGTACAGACTCACGAGTCGAACGACGTTCACGGCGAACAGCGCCGCCGAGCCCGCCACGCATCCGACGAGTCGGGCCCGCCACGTCGCCGGATACACGAGCACGGCGAGGACGTAGAGCCCCGTCGCGAACCATCCTGTGCACGCGGTCACGACCGAGATGCCGAACTGCTCGGACACCACCGATGTCCCGCGGACCACCGTCCCGCGCCCAAGCACGCCGAGGATCGCGCTCGTGACGACGGCGAAGGCTCGCTGCACTGCGCCCATCGCAGCATCGGAGACGAGGAGCGCGGTCCACGCCGCGCCCACGACCACAATCGCCACGAGCGTCGAGAGGAGGCGGCGCCCCCGATGGGACTGATCGGCCGTGCGCCTGTACGGTGCGACGTGCTGCGTCATGTGACCGCCCGCCGACGGCGGAGCCTCCAGCCGAACGCGACTGCCAGAAGCGAGGTCAGCACAATGGCCCCCCACTCCGTCAGGCTGGGGGCGTCGATCGTCCCGCAGAGAGGAATGGGTCCGACGGGTTCCTCGACCGTGAAGCAGGTCGGATCGTCGTCCTCGGATGTTTCGGGATCATCTGTCGGCTCGCTCGCATCGGGCACGCCGTCGCCGGTCTCGTCCCAGTAGGCGTCGCCCTGGTTGCAGATCTCGGTCCCCGGCTCCACGTCCGCGGCAACGACGACTCGATAGAGCAATGTCACCGAGCCGCCCGCGGGGATGCTTCCGTCCCAAACGATCGTGGTGCCGTCGAGGGCGATGGTTCCACCGGACGCTTGGACATACCCGGTCGGCTCGACCAGGTCCGAC
>JAQTVA010000057.1 GCA_028707055.1 Candidatus Bipolaricaulis sp.
CCCCGCAGGGACCGCAAGGCGAGAGCCCGCTCGCCGACCGGATGCGACCGCGGTCGCTCGATGAGGTCGTCGGACAGGTGCGACTTCTCGGCAGGGACGGCCCGCTGCGAACGGCGATCGAGAAGGGCATGTGCCGGTCGTTCCTCTTCTGGGGGCCGCCGGGAAGCGGGAAGACCACGGTCGGCCGGATTCTTGCCGAACGTACCGGAGCCCGTTTCGTTCACCTCTCCGCCGCCCTTGCCGGGGTGAAAGAGGTCCGCGGGGTCCTCGAGGCTTCACAGTTCCGATGGAGGGCCGAGAGGAAGCGCGACCTCCTGTTTCTTGACGAGATTCACCGATTCAACCGAGCGCAGCAGGACGTTCTCCTTTCGTACATCGAAGAGGGGAGCGTGATGTTCGTCGGCGCAACGACAGAGAACCCGTCGTTCGCTCTCACGTCCGCGCTCCTGTCGCGCAGCCAGCTCTTTCCGTTTGATCCCCTGGATGATGCGGACCTGGTCCTGCTCCTGGACCGCGCGCTCGCCGACTCCCGAGGGCTTGTCGGAGCGTTCGAACTCGCCGAGCCGGCGCGCCAACTGTTGCTGGCTGTGGCCGACGGCGACGCTCGCCGGGCACTCACGGCCCTCGACCTCGCCGCCTCGATGGCGCGGGGAAAAACCATCGACGAGGCGACGGTGTCGCGTGCCGTGCAGCGGAAGGGGTTTCGCTACGATCGCGCGGGCGACGAGCACTACAACCTGATCTCGGCGCTTCACAAGTCGATCCGCAACTCGAATCCCGATGCCGCCCTCTACTGGCTCGCGCGCATGCTGGAAGGAGGCGAGGATCCGCGATTCATCGCCCGGCGGCTTCTCCGGGCCGCTTCGGAAGATGTGGGGCTTGCGGATCCAGAGGGACTCGAGCAAGCCGTCGCTGCGTGGAAGGCGGTCGAGGTGATGGGGTTGCCCGAGTGCGAGCTGGCGCTCGCCCAAGCCGCCGTGTACCTCGCATGCGCGCCCAAGAGCAACGCCCTCTATGTCGGCCTGAAGGCGGCTCGAGACGACGTTCTGCGGTGCCCGGTCGAGGATGTTCCTCTTCCCTTGCGTAACGCTCCCACGGCGATGATGCGGGGTCTTGGGTACGCCGACGGATACCTCTATGCGCACGACTTCAAGGAGGGCGTGGCGCCCTTGGCCTGCCTTCCTCCAGCGCTCGCCGATCGCCGATACTACCGTCCCACCGAGCGGGGAGCGGAACAGGGGCTGAAAGAGCGGCTGGAACGCCTGCGCGAGCTCTCGCGACCCCGACCGACTCCGCCGGACGCGGAGCGAAAGCCGAATCGAGTTCCTTAGGAGTTCCTCTTCTCTTGGTCGTCGATGTACTGCAGGATCGCTTCCACGATCAGGTAGTTGACCGAGCGGTCCAGCCGTCGCCCCAACTTCGAGAGACGCTCCATCAGCTTCTGTCCCGTCTTGGACTTCGGGATGTAGATGGAAATCGCATTGTCTCGCTTGACCATCGCCGTCACCCCTCGCAACCTATTATAGTCTATTGCAGGACGAGAGGCAAGAGCCCCTACGGCGTAGGGGCCCTTCGCTGTCTCCGGGAGAGGCTACTGGTGTAGGTGGCGCTTGATATCGAGCTTCGCGCTCTTCTGGAACGGCTCGTCGACAAGAGCAATGCACTCTTTGTACTTGATGCGCTTGAACATCGCGAGGTTCTCGCTCTTCTCTCGAATGGCCTCCCACACGTGTTCGAGCGCAGCCTCAGCATCGCTGATGCCGTGGGCCTTCAAGTATGTCCAGTTCGGATAGATCTTCGCGCAGACGGCCGGAGCTCCCTGCCTTTCGCCCTCGTGGACCATGATCTCCTCGATGGCCGGGATGTTCGCGAACTCCCACTCGATCTCCTCTGGGTAGACATTCTTCCCCGTCTCAAGAACGATGACGTTCTTCGCTCGACCGCAGATCAGCAATCGTCCATGCGCGTAGGTCCCGAGGTCTCCCGTATGGAACCAGCCGTCGGGCTCGAGGACTTCGGCCGTTGCTTCGGGGTTCTTGTAGTACCCACGCATGATGTTCGGTCCGCGGGCGAGGATCTCCCCCACGCCGTTCTCGTCGGGGTGGTCAATGCGCAGCTCGACTCCCTCGATGGCGGTCATGCCGGGTTCCGGCGGAAACGCCTCGGCCATGGTGAGCAGCGGGGAGGTCTCGGTGAGCCCGTACCCTTCCATGATCCCGAGCCCCATTCGACGGAAGCCGTCCGCGGCCGTGGGGTTGAGCGGCGCACCACCCGAGGTGAAGAACCGGAACTGCGTGCCGAAGAGCTTTCGTCGCACCAGCGCTCCCATGAGCGTAGGAGACGAGCGGTCGATGATCCGTTTGATGGCGCTCTTCTCGATCGACTCTCGGATCTTCCCGTAGAGCACGTTGTAGAGCTTCGGGACGCCGAGAATGATCGTCGGGCGCGCCTTCCTCATGACCTCCGCGAGGGTTCGGTCGACGGGGGTGTACGTCGTCGTCGCGCCGGCGAACAACGCCGTCACGAGCGTGATGGTGAGTCCATAGATGTGGTTCCACGGGACGATCGAGAGGAAGCGGTCGGTGGGTCCGAGGTCAACGACTTTCAGGGAGGCGAGCGCGTTGGCGGTGATATTCGCGTGCGTCAGCATCGCGCCTTTCGCGTTTCCTGTCGTGCCCGACGTGTACATCAGGATCGCCAGGCTGGATGACTCGACCTCCACGCGCGGGAGGGGGGTCTTGCCGAGAAGCAGGGCGTCGAGGAACAACACCTCGTCGTGCTTCGTGCGGTCCATCGAGATGACGAAGGTTCCCTTGAGAGGCCCCTTCTGCAGATCCGCTACGTCGTCGACCTTGCTGCCGGAGCAGATGACGCCCTTGATCCCCGCCTCGGCGAGGATCCGTTCGATTTCGCCCTTCTGCAACTCGGGGTCCAGAGGAACGACGGTTGCTCCGGCGTGAAGAATGGCGAAGAAGCTCGTCGCCCACGCCGCACGAGGCTTGGAGATCATGGCCACGCGATCGCCCGCGGTGACGCCCAGCTCCGACAACGCTCGCGCCAAACGGCCGACCATCTCGCCCAAGCGTCCATACGAGATCTCATTCAAAACCAGTTGCACGCCTCGCCCGCTCTTCCTCTCCTTCGGGATCGGCATGCAGAGAGCGGTCCGATCCTTGTGGGTCTGCACCGCCTCCTCGAAGAGCTTCGACACCGTTGGGTACATCGACCTCATCCTCCCTCCCTGCTGTTGGAGCTTCTACGCCCCGGCAACTCGCTGAGGTACTGCTCCGCCTCGAGGGCCGCCGTGGCCCCCTCCCCGGCTGCAATGATGGCCTGGGCGTAGCGGTGCGCGTCGATTCGCGCGTCTCCTGCGGCGAGGATCCCGGGGATCTTCGTACGCAGACGGGCATCGGTGACGATGTACCCGTTCGGATCCAAAGGGACGCTTCCGCGAAGGAACTCCGTCTGCGGCAGGTGTCCGACATTGACGAAGACCCCATCCGCGGGAACCTCCTCGATTCCTCCATCCTCGAGCCGGCGTACGCGGACCGCCGCCACACCGCGCTCGCCGACCACTGCCACGATCTCCCGATTCCACAGGAAACGGATCTTTGGGTGGGCCAGAGCACGCTCGCGCAGCAGTCCCGACGCGCGGATGGCCCGCGGATCGTCCTTCGGATGGCGGACAATCACGGAGACCGAATCGGCATACCGCGTTAAGAAGAGTGCTTCCATGAGTCCCGAATCCCCGGCCCCGACTTCGACCACCGACTTGCCCTGATAGAAGAATCCATCGCACGTCGCGCAGTACGATACGCCCCTCCCTTTGAGCCGGGCTGCGCCCTCTGCAGTGAGTTCTCTGGGCCGCGAGCCTGGGGCGAGAATCACCGTTCGCGCCTCCACCACGCGCTGCGCCGTGATGACGCGATGGACCGAATCGCTGGGTTCGATGCGGAGAACGTCATCCTGGATGATCTCCGCGCCAAGGCGTTCGACTTGGGTTCGAAGCGCCGCCATGAGATCGGGGGCGGATACCGATTCCGCGAATCCCGGCCAGTTTTCGATGCGATCCGTCTCGTTCAGCTGCCCGCCCGGGATCCCTCTCTCGAAGAGGAGTGTCGAGCGAAGGGCGCGCCCGGAATACACCGCAGCCGTCATCCCCGCCGGGCCGGCGCCCACAATGACCACGTCGCGGCGAGCTCCCGTTTCGGTCATGGCTGGGAAGTATAGAGATGTGCTACGAAACGTCAAAAGGCTCGCGCTCGAGGACTCCCTTCGCCTTCTCGATCACCTGTTCGATCCGAAGCCGAGCCTCGTCGAGGATCTTCCTCGCCGCCGCCGCGAGATCGAGTCCCTGCTCGAACAGCGCGATCGCTTCGTCGAGCGGCAGGTCCTCACGCTCCAACGCAGACGTGATCTCTTCAAGCTTGACCAGCGTCTCCTCGATCTTCACTCCTCCTCCACCTCCTCGACCGATGATGTGAGCCTGCCGTGAGCGAGCCGAGTTACGATATGCGTTCCAGGAGTCACGGTCCCCGTTTCTCGGAGCGGGTGCGCGCTTCCCTCGACGTACGTGAGGGAGAACCCACGCTCCAACGGCCGCACGGGATCGAGCAGACGCAGCATGGCGTCCAGTTTCGCCTGTCGCGCGCTCGCACGCTCGAGCTCCCGCCTCGAGGCCCGGGACAGAGCAGACGCCTGCAGATCGAGCCGCTGCTCCGCGGTCTCGAGCAATCGAGACGCGGTCTGGACGAGCGGCCGACGCAGGGCCGTTCGAAGGAGATGCTCGCGGGTCGTGAGACGGTCGGAGAGTGCGCGACGCGCCCGTTCGACCGAACGATCGACCTGATGAGCGACGTCGGCTGCATCCGGAGTCGCCACTTCGGCCGCCGCAGACGGGGTCGCCGCGCGAAGGTCGGCGACGAAGTCCGTGATGGCGAAGTCGATTTCGTGACCGACGGCCGAGACCACCGGGACCGGGGATGCGTACACAGCGCGAGCCAGGTGCTCGTCGTTGAATGCCGCCAGGTCCTCAGCCGCACCGCCGCCGCGCCCGAGGAGGATGAAGTCGAGAGGGTTCTGGGTTTGGGAGAACCGTGCGGCGCGATCGAGAGCGGCGGCGAGCTCCTCGGCGGCCGCCTCGCCCTGAACCGCCGACGGGAAGAGCAGCAACTCAGCGAGCGGCCAACGGCGCGACAGCACCGCAACGATGTCGTGAAGCGCGGCGCCGGTCGGGGAGGTGATGACGCCGATCCGAACGGGGAACGTTGGGAGCGCCCTCTTGTGCTGCGGGGCGAACAAACCCTCCGCGGACAGCTTCTGCTTCAGCCGCTCGAACGCCGCCTGGAGGATTCCTGCGCCTACGGGTTGAACGAGGGTGGCCACGAACTGGTAGCGGCCGCGAGGTTCGTAGATCGTCACAGTACCGAACGCAAGGACCACCATCCCGGGCTCGATGGAGGAGAGGACCGGCGAGCGACTCCGGAAGCGCACCGCGCTGACCTCGCTGGCCGCATCCTTGAGGGTGAAGTAGATGTGCCCCGAACTCGCGTGCGTGAGCTCGGAGACCTCTCCCTTCACCCACACGCCACCGAGTCCTTCCTCGATGATTTCCCGTGCCGTTCGGTTCAGCTCGGATACTGTGTAGACATGCTCTTCAGCCATTGGACCGACGTGGAGTGTATCGGGCGACCTCTCCCGGGGGAAAGGGCCCGGCGAGGGATCCGGCGGGGACCCACGCGCTCGACGCCGGGAAAGCTTGAAAGCCAGCGATCTTGAGACTATAGTACCGACATGCTTGACGGAAGCGGAAGCCGCTTCCCGGCAGTGATGCGCCTCAAGAAACGCACGGACTTCCTCCGGGTCTTTCGAAAAGGGGCGACATGGTCGGGAACGTGTTTCTCTCTTCACGTCCTTCCGAGAAGCGAGGGACCCCGGTTGGGCATCGTGATCTCGCGCAAGTACGGAACGGCGGTGGAGAGGAATCGGGCCAAGCGGCGGATCCGCGAAGCCTTCCGCAGGAATGCAGAGCGGCTTCCGAGAGCGGACATCCTCGTGAGGCCGAGTTCCGCGTGCCGTGAAGCGACGGTGGAGGACATCGCGCGGCTGTTGGTCGAAGGCGCGAGCCGTGCGATCGAACGATAGGGAGGAACGCCGATGAACCAAGAGACGATCTACCTCACGAAGGAAGGGTACGAGCTCATGCGACAGGAGCTCGAGAAGGTCGAGAAGACCCTCTACGAGGAGATCCCGGAGAAGCTGAAGACCTCCAAGCTCAACGGCGGCGATCTCCGCGAGAACAAGGAGTACATGTACCTGCAGAGCCAGCAGGAGTACTACGAACGCGAAGTTCGGCGGCTCCAATCGATCCTTGAGGTCGCGGAGGTTCTGCCCGATGAGGCGATCTCGAAGGATGTCATCGGCATCGGGTCGAGCTTCCTCCTTCAGGACCTGACCCTGAAGGAGAGCGGCACGTTCACCCTGGTCAGTCCGGCCGAGGTGGATCTTGAGACGGGCAAGATCTCCGTCGCGTCTCCTGTAGGACGTCTCCTCCTCGGGAAGAGGGAAGGGGACCAGGTGAAGGCCGAGTTCCCTTGGGGCACCTCGCGCTTCCGCGTGATTGCGATCAACAAGTAGGCGGGAAGACTCAGCATGTCCGATTCCTTGGTGGAAGCGCGCCTTGGGAAGATCGAGGCGCTGAAGGCGCGGGGCATCGATCCCTTTCCGGCGCGGGTTCCAGCGTCTGAACGGATCGACGGAGTCCTGCGGCGCCACGGAGGTCTTGCAGCCGAGGAACACAGCGGCGCTCGGGTTGGGGTAGCCGGCCGACTCATGGCCCGTCGCCAGATGGGCAAGGCATCGTTCCTCGATCTGCGGGACGGCTCCGCGAAGATCCAGATCCATGCCGCCGCCGATCGGCTCGGCGACGAAGCGTACCGCGGGATCTGCGATACCGACGTCGGCGACTTCCTCCACATTGCAGGGGAGGTCTTTCGAACGAAGCGCGGCGAGCTGACGGTGGCTGCGGAGTCCTGGACATTCCTCGCCAAGGCGATCCGCCCGCTGCCGGAGAAGTGGCACGGCCTGAAGGATGTGGAGCTCCGCTACCGCCACCGCTCGCTCGATCTCCTGTCGAGTGACGAGACCCGCGAACGATTCGTTCGTCGGGCGAAGATGATGGAGACCCTGCGTTCCGAGTTGACGAGGCTCGGGTTCCTCGAGGTCGAGACACCATCCTTGCACCCGATTCCCGGCGGCACGACAGCGCGTCCGTTCGCTACGCACCACAACGCGCTCGACGTCGACCTCTACCTCCGGATTGCGCTCGAGATCTACCTGAAGCGCGCCCTGATCGGCGGCCTCGACCGCGTGTTCGAGATCGGCAAGTGCTTCCGCAACGAGGGCGTGTCGACCAAGCACAACCCCGAGTTCACGATGCTCGAGTTGTACCAGGCGTACACCGACTACGAAGGGATGATGCGGCTCGCCGAGTCGCTCGTCGGTGCCGTCTTCCAAGCGGCCGTCGGGTCACTCGTCGTCGACTACCAGGGAACGCGTCTCGACTTCTCGCCTCCCTGGCACCGCGTTGCGATGCTCGATGCGATCGCCGAAACCTCGGGGCTCGATCTGGGGACGTTGACTGCGCCCGAGATCGTCGCGGCGGCGAAGACAAAAGGGATCGGCGTTCCAAACTTGTCCCGGACGCAGCTCATCGAGCACCTGTTCGATCGGTTCGTTGAGCCGACGCTCATCCAGCCGACGATCGTGACCGACTATCCTGTTGAAATCTCTCCTCTCGCCAAACGCCGCGCCGATGCGCCGCACCTCACGGAGCGGTTCGAGTTGTTCGTGATGAACATGGAGATTGCGAACGCGTTCTCGGAGCTGAACGACCCCGTGGATCAGCGAGTGCGATTCGAGGATCAGGAGCGACTGCGGGCGGGCGGCGACGAGGAGGCCCAACGGATCGACGAGGACTTCCTCTTCGCGATGGAGCACGGAATGCCGCCGACGGGAGGAATGGGTGTCGGCCTCGATCGTCTCGCCATGCTGCTGTCGAATTCTGCATCCATTCGCGACGTGATCCTCTTCCCCGCGCTTCGTCGGAAGGACGAAGCGTGAATGCCTGGAGCCGGTTCGTCGATCGAATCGAGCTGCTCGGCGACGCCGCCCACGCGTGGGACGCTCGCGCCATGGAAGCGATCAGCGGCGTGCGCCTGTTCCAACGGGTTCCCCGGTTCTTCCGTGCGGCAACGTACCTCGGCGACGGCTACCTGTGGGGCGGTCTCGCCCTGGGGCTTCTTCTGTTCGGCGAGACTCCGGATCGCTGGAACGTGCTCGTCGCCTTCTGCATCACGGTCGTCAACATGGCCGTTCTGCGGCTCTTGAAGACCCTGTGCGCCCGCGAACGGCCCGCCGTCATGGATGACGGTCTCCGGGCCCGCGTCATCGACACGTACTCCTTCCCCTCCGGACACGCGACGACGTCGTTTGGGATTGCCTGGGTGGTTTCGTCCTGTTATTCGTATCCTGTCGTTCAGGCCCTCGTGTACATGGCGGCGGCGACGATCGCTCTGTCGCGCGTCTGCGTTCGCGAGCACTTCCTATTGGATGTCGTGGCGGGCGCGGCGCTCGGAACCTCCGTTGCTGCAGGGTTCTTGCCGCTCTTACGTTGGCTTCTTCTTTGACACCGGTTCATCGCGTCCCGTAGAATCTCACCGTCTAAGACCGAAAGCGTGACCAAGGAGCGTCGATGAAACAACACTTCTCGAGTCGTGCCGCAGGCGCAAGACGATCCGCCATCCGCGAACTCCTCAAACTCACTGAACAGCCGGACATCATCTCCTTTGGCGGCGGGCTGCCCGCGCCGGAGACGTTCCCGCATGAGGAACTGGCGGAGATCGCGGCGGATCTCCTGCGAAATGAGTACCGCAATGTCCTGCAGTACGGGACGACAGAAGGAAGTCGGACCCT
>JAQTVA010000058.1 GCA_028707055.1 Candidatus Bipolaricaulis sp.
AGGTACTGCCCGATCCCTCCAAGTCGGACGTGGCCGAACGCGTCGACCTCGGCCTCGGCGACGATCTGGCCGTCTTGTCCCACCGGCCTGGATCCCTCGGCCACGATGACGATGCTGAACCGCTTCTTCAGCGCTTCTCTCTGCCGGATTCGCCGGAAGATCGACTCGACATCGAACGGCTGCTCGGGGATCAGGATGACGTCCGCACCCCCAGCGACCCCGCCCATCAGGCTCAGCCAGCCGGCGTCGCGCCCCATGACCTCAAGGATCAGCACGCGGTGGTGAGAGGCCGCGGTCGTGTGCAGCCGATCCATCGCGTCCGTGACGGCTTCCAGCGCGGAGAAGAAGCCGAGCGAGTAATCCGTCCCGGCGATGTCGTTGTCGATCGTTTGGGGGATGCCGACCACATGCTGGCCGAGCCCGGCGAGACGGTGGGCGACGCCCATCGTGTCATCGCCGCCGATGGCGATGAGGAAGTCGAGCTGATTCTTCCGCAGGTTCTCGAGCACGCGCTCGACGCCCCCGTCGATGCGAAACGGATTGGTGCGCGAGGTGCCGAGGATCGTGCCGCCGACTTGCAGAATCCCCGACACGTCCGGCATCGTCAGCGGCTGGACGAGGTTCTCCAGCGGTCCCCTCCATCCCTCCAGGAACCCGATGACCTCCACTCCGTGCTTCGCCCCGAAGCGGACGATCGATCGTAGCGCCGCGTTGATTCCCGGGGAGTCTCCCCCGCCGGTGAGCACTCCAGCTCTTCGCATCACGAATCCTCCTCGTCTCCCAGCGTCTCGCCGCCGCTGCCCGACTGCTCGATCAGGGCAAGCGCGATCCCTCGGATCTTCTCCTGGACGGCCTTCCCCACGACGCGGGGATCGAAGACCTTCTTGTTTGGGCTCCACGAGCCCCCGGGGAACAGGTTCACCACGTCGTCCTCCGTTCCTTCCGGAGGGATGATCTCCGCGACGTGATCCTGATAGAACTCGCACGCCGTCCGAGCGTACACGTACTGATAGTGGGTGTCCTTGTTGAGCTTCCTTATCCCGTAGTGGATGGCCGCTCTGACCTGATCCGGAAGGAGTCCCGACGAGCCGTGCAAGACCAGGGGCGTCGCAAGACCTGCTTCCGACAGCTTGGTTTGGATGGCTTTCGCGAGATCGAGGCGAAGTTTGATGTCCTTCCCCTTCGAGACACCGTGCTCCGTTCCGATCGAGATCGCAAGGAGGTCGGCACCGGTCGAGCGAACGAACTCCACCGCCTCCTCGGGGTTCGTGTAGAAAGCATCGTCCGAGGCGATCTCGTCCTCCACACCGCGGATCTTGCCGAGCTCCGCCTCGACGAGGATTCCGCTTCCCCGCGCACGCCGCACGACGTCCCGGCTGATTCGCACGTTCTCGTCGAACGCCTCCTTCGAGGCGTCGATCATGATCGACGACACGAGCCGCTCCCCCACGGCGAGATCGACCAGATCCATCTCCCCCTCGGTGAAGTGATCGAGGTTGACGAACACGGCGATCGGGCGCGCCGCCGCCAGCGTCCGTACAACTCCCGTCAGAACGCGTAGACCGGCAGCCTTGTCGCCCCCGCCGGCGAACTTCGCCGCCCCGGGGCTGATCTGGAGGAGGAGGTCGGACCGGGCCGACGCGTACGCATCCAGCAGCCCAAGCAGCGTGTTGGCCTCCGCGAAGTTGTTGGCCATGAACGCGTACCCACGCAACGCAGCTCGACGATAGGCCTCTCTCAGGGCGGTCCCTCCACGGAACGGCATCGACTCCCACCTCCCGGGGCCCACGCAGCTCGGGCCCCTGATCCACGAGTAAGTCTACAGCCGGTCAGAGTCGCGGCAAGGGCACGGGCGTGCCGCTTGACTCCCCCAGCCTCCTGGGCGAAAGTCTCGTCGCCTCGAAGCACGGCGGGGTTCGGGAAGCGAGGGAATGATGATCGAGGAGCGGACGCTCGACGAGCGCTGCGTCAATGCGCTGCGCTTTCT
Source organism: Candidatus Bipolaricaulis sp. (assembly GCA_028707055.1). Taxonomy (GTDB): domain Bacteria; phylum Bipolaricaulota; class Bipolaricaulia; order UBA7950; family UBA9294; genus JAPLGD01. Next base: position 1,988 of record JAQTVA010000058.1, read on the forward strand.
ATCCGTCGATTCCATTGAGCTGGCCAACTCGGGACACCCGGGACTTCCGCTCGGCGCCGCCCCGATGGCCTACGTGCTCTGGTCCCGTCACCTAAAGCACGACTTCGCCGACCCGGCGTGGCCCGACCGCGACCGCTTTGTGCTTTCCGCAGGACACGGCTCCGCGCTCCTGTATTCACTCCTCCACCTGTTCGGCTATGACGTGCCTCGCGGGGAACTCCAGCGCTTCCGTCAGTGGGGAAGCCGAACCCCCGGCCACCCGGAGAGCGGCGTCACCCCCGGCGTCGAAGTCACCACCGGCCCTCTCGGCCAGGGGTTCGCCAATGCCGTCGGCCTCGCGATCGCCGAGCGCCACCTTGCAGCCACCTTCAACCGCCCGGGCTACGCGGTGGTCGACCACATGACGTTCGCCCTGGTCGGTGACGGCGACCTGATGGAGGGTGTTTCCTACGAGGCGGCAGCGATCGCAGGCCACCTACGTCTCGGAAAGCTGATTGTTCTCTACGACTCGAACGACGTTTGCCTTGCCGGGGCCACCGCCCTGGCGACATCGGAGGACGTCGCCTCGAGGTTCGCGGCCGCCGGATGGCGCGTAGCGCACGTCGCTGACGGGAACGACCTCTCCGCCCTTGACAATGCCCTCGCCGAAGCGAGAGCTTCGGCCGACCGGCCGACGCTGATCGAAGTGAAGACGGTGATCGGGTACGGCGCGCCGACCAAGCAGGGCACGCACGGCGCCCACGGGGCGCCGCTGGGCTCCGAGGAGACGCGCAGGGCGAAAGTCGCGCTGGGCTGGCCGGAGGCCCCCGCGTTCCACGTGCCCGACGACGTTCGTGCCCACGCCGCAGCGCTCGCGCGCCGCGCCGCGACGGCCCACGCGGAGTGGACGCACAGGGTTGCCTCGTATCGCGAGGCGTTCCCCGAGCTTGCAGCGGAGCTTGCTCGCCGGCTGAGCGGCTCGCTCCCCGCAACGTGGGAGAGCGCCGTGCCCTTCTTCCCCGCGGATTCGAAGGGACTTGCGACCCGAAAGGCCTCCGAGGCCGTCCTCCAAGCCGTCGCCCCCGTCCTCCCCGAGCTCATCGGAGGCTCGGCCGACCTCAACCCGTCGACGCTCACGTGGCTTCGATCTGCGGGCGACTTCGGGCCCCCGTCGCCTTCTTCCCCCGCCGTCCAGGGTGCCGTCGGGCCCATCCAGTCGTACGCCGGTCGAAACCTCCACTTCGGCGTGCGCGAGCACGCCATGGGCTCGATCGCAAACGGCATAGCACAGCATGGCGGGCTTCTCCCGTACACCGCGACGTTCCTCGCGTTCGCCGACTACATGCGCCCGCCGATCCGCCTCGCCGCGCTGTCCGGGTATCCGGCCGTCTTCGTCTTCACCCACGACAGCATCGGCGTGGGAGAGGATGGACCGACCCATCAGCCCGTCGAGCAGTTGATGAGCCTCCGCCTCATCCCCAACCTCGTCGTCCTCCGCCCTGCCGATGCCAACGAAACAGCGGATGCGTGGCGGGTCGCGATCGAACGCCGACACGGACCGACGGTCCTCGTCCTGACGCGCCAGAACCTGCCCACACTCGACCGCACTCGGACGAAGCCCTCGGCTGTGCGCTCCGGCGCCTACGTGCTGTGGGACTCCGCCCCGTCCCCCGAATTGATTCTCATGGCCTCGGGATCGGAAGTGTCTCTCGCCCTGACCGCGGCCGAGCGCCTCGCCGCCGAGGGAACGCGAGTGCGCGTCGTGTCCATGCCAAGCTGGGAGCTGTTCGAGCGCCAGAGTGAGTCGTACCGGGAAAGCGTGCTCCCGCCCGGTGTGTCGGCGAAGATCAGCATCGAAGCGGGGAGAACCCTCGGTTGGGAACGCTACACCGGGGACGACGGGCTGACTCTCGGGGTCGACCGGTTCGGAGCCAGCGCGCCCGGCGGCGAGGTGTTCGCACGGCTCGGTTTGACCGCAGACGCCGTCGTTGACGCGGCACGGCACCGGCTCGCGCACTGACGCGCCAAGGAGGACGAATGCTTCGCGAGTACCGCGACGCCGTTCGTGACTTCTCGCCCAATGCCCGCCTGTACCTGACAGCGACGGTGCTTCTCGGCTTGACGAGCGGCTTGCAGTACCTGTTCTTCAACCTCTACGTCCTCTCCCTCGGCTACGATCAGGCGTTCGTCGGCCTCCTGGCGAGTCTTCCCGCACTCGTGACGGCCGCCGCCGCTATCCCCATAGGGATGGCCCTTCCTCGCCTCGGGTTCCGCCGTGCTCTCCTCCTTGGAAGCCTCCTCATCGCGATCGCCCTCGCGGCGTGTGCACTCGTTCCGAGTCGCGGAGTCCTGATCGCCGCCGCCATTCTCTCCGGGCTTGGATCCGCGCTCACGTCCGTGGCCTCGTCGCCGCTCATGGTCGCGATCAGCACGGAGAAGACCCGAACCCACCTCTTCGGGTTTCAGTTTGCGTTCAGCACGTTCGCCGGCGTCTTCGCCAATCTGATCGGCGGGTACCTGCCCCTGGCCCTGCGCGCCATCGCTCCCGACTTTCTCGCCGGTCTGTCGGCGTATCGGGGCGTTCTTCTCGTCGCCATGGCGCTGACCCTCGCCACCCTCTACCCCCTCGCGCGACTGCGGGGGCTCCGCGGAGCGAGGGAACGGCCGATGATCGCCCGCCAGATTCGCGCTCACCGTTCGGTCCTGGCCAAGGTGCTCGCGGTGGAGATCACCGGATCGCTCGGGGCGGGAATGCTGATGCCGTTCCTCAACGTCTTCTACCGCCTGCGCTTCGATCTCTCCGATCCCGCCTTGGGAGCGCTCTTTGCGGCGTCATCGCTTCTCACCGGAATCGCGGCGATTCTTGCTCCGCTCGCGGCGAGTCGCCTGGGCAAGGTTCGGGCGATGGTCTTGACTCAGGCGCTGTCCATCCCGTTCCTGCTCGTGATGGGCTTCGTGCCGATGGCTGGTGTGTCCGCGACGAGCTACCTGGTTCGCACGGCGCTCATGAACATGAGCTCTCCCCTCTTGCCCGCCTACATCATGGGGATCGTTCCGGGCGAGCTGCGGCCGTTGGCGGCGAGCCTCGTCATGCTCGCGTGGAACGCCGGCTGGGGCATCTCGTCCTGGATCAGCGGACACATCCAAGTGGCGGCCGGCTTCTCTCCCCTGTTCCTCATCACGGCGGGGTTCTACGTCACGTCCATCGTCCTGACGTATGCCTTCTTTCGCCGGATGGCCGAAACGACGGACGCGCAAGCTGCTCCGTCGCCGTCGACCGACGAAGATCCACACGCCTAGCGGCGGGCGTTCGCTATCGCGCCGTCACGTCACCCAACGAAGAATCGAACTCCAAGTGAACCGGCACGCCGCGTTCGGGCTCCGCGTAGAAGCCCCGGTAGGCAGGAGGGAGAAGCGAAGCGAGCTGGTACATGATCTCGTCCGCCACGGCTTGGCGCACGTCGTGCGTCAGCCGCGTCGCCTTCGGCCGAACGCGAAATGGCTGCCCGACGGCGACGTGGAACGGCGTCCTCCGCAGGCGCCGCGCGTGGTGACCGAATCTCTCCCCGCCGTGAAACGCCATGGGAAGCACCGGCGCCCCGCTCTTGACGGCCAGCGTCACAACGCCGGGATGGCCGCGCCGAAGGATTCCATCGTGGCTCCGGGTTCCCTCAGGTCCGACGACAAGGATCCGTCCGTTCTTGAGGACGTCGAGGCTGGATCGGAGCGCCGCGATGTCCCCCTCGCCCCGCCGGATGGGGATCGCCCCCCAGTGATTGAACAGCCAACCGAGCAGCGGGTTGTCCCAGGACTCCGCCTTTGCCAGACCGACGACTTCGCGTGGGCGCAGCCGCGAGTGCAGCACTGGGATCTCGAGGAAGTTCACGTGATTCGATATGAGAATCAGCGGGCCGGAAAGCGGGATCTTCGTCAGCTCGGCGTCGTCCACCCGGCACAGGAGTCGGACAAGCCCGCTCTCCACCGCGTTCAGCAGGACTCGAGTTCCACGCAAGCGTTCACCGCCTCGTCCGAGACGAGGATCGAGATCTGCTTCGACAGAAGCTCGACATCGAGGTGCGTGCCCGCCGTGCAGATCGTCTCCCCATCCGCGTGTGCCGGGAGCGATCCGTCGATCGCCTCGACGGACACGCGCCGAGACGAGACCATCGTGATGGCCGGGTGTCCCGCCTGCGTCCCCTTCATGAAGCGCGGCATGAGGGCCAGGACGCCGCGGCGCGTCACCTGGCCCGCGATGCACAGGTCGAGCCGGCCGTCGTCGGGCTTCCCATGAGGCGCCATGAAGAACCCGCCGCCCATGCGCCGTCCGTTCATGATCGAGACGAGCAGCGCTTGCTGCTCGATCGTCCGCTCATCACAGACAATCCGCACGAGGGGAGCGCGGAAGTAAAGGAAGATCGTTTTCAACGCGCCGATCAGATACGCGGCAAACCCATGGACGCGCTTCAGCTTCTGCGCTTCGAAGCCGACCACCGTGTCGAACCCGATCCCAACGCCGTTGCCGAAGTAGCGCCCCTCGGGGTAGTCGCCGCCACGCACGCAGCCGACGTCGATCCGCCGCTCGTGCCCTGCGACCAGGGACCGGCACCCTGCCACGAGGTCCCGTGGAACACCCACTCCGAACGCGAAGTCGTTTCCCCGCCCCACGCACAGCGCTCCCATGACCGGACAGACTCCACCGGCCGCCTTCGCCTGCATCAGGCCGTTCAACACCTCGTTGGCCGTACCGTCCCCACCGACGGAGACCACCACGTCGAATCCGTCGGTCGCCGCTTTCCGCGCCAGCTCCGCCGCGTGCCACGGACGCTCGGTGCGAACCAACTGGAAGTCTAGACCTAGTCTGCTCAACTCCTGCTCGACGCGGGGAATCGCTTGCGCCCCGTCGCCCCGCCCGGACACCGGATTGACGATGACGAAGTACCGTCTCATGCTCGTACATCCCTCCTCAGGCAACGCACGCGACACCTCGGAGACCGTCCCGTCCACCGGAGTGATCCGTCATGGTGAGGGAACCGAGCCCCCTTGTCAAAGGTCCCGAACGCTCCCCGCCGCCCGAGCCCCCGCTTCCCTCTTGACAGGCATTCCCTATACACTCGTCCGCGAGGTGATGTGCATGAAGAGGATTGGGGGGCTTGTTGCCAGCGTAGCGTTGCTCCTAGGCGTCGCGACGGCGGCAGCAGCGATCGGGCTGTGCGACTATGTGTCGCCGGAGACCAACCTGAAGGATATCACGTTCTCGTTCAGCTACCGCTACTTCAACGACGCGGCGACACCGCAGGTCGACGCAAGCGGCGGGCGGGCAGCGATTGACTTCAAGCAGCTCTACGACTCGCCGGACATGGGATACACCATCGCCGCGAACGGAGCCATCCTGCTTGAGGACCTCACCCCGTCATCGGGGCTCGGTTCCGCCGCGGGGACGTTCCGCTACTACCTGATGGACGACGCACCGCTGTTCGGCTTCGGCAGCCTCGCGGCAACGATCGCCAGCGGGCAGCCCAAGCCGGGAGTCAACCTCACCGCCGGGGTCGGATACGGACGGTTCTCCGACACGACGCCCATGGCCAAGGCGTTCACCATCCAAGATGAACTGATCGCTGCGGGAACCCTCTCCGACGAGCTGCCGGGAGAGACTTTGTTGGCGATGGCCGATGTCATCGGTCAGCTCCCGGAGTACGAGACTGTCCAGGACTGCGCCGCCGCCGTGGTCGAGACCATCCAGGCCGCCACCGGCGTCACCGTCGAGCCGCGCGAGGTTCTGACGGTCGAGGAGGTAATCCTCGCCACGGGAGATGAGCGAAACTGCGGCTGGTCCGTCCAAGGCGGCATTGGGTACGAGCTGATCGATCCGTACGGCGGGACGCGCAACTTCCTCGTGACGGCGTCCGCCGATGCGGCGTTCTCCCCGGACCGCGCAAGCCAGTTGCTCTTCCACACCGGCGTCACGGGACCGTTCAACCTCCTCGAGGAGAACACGTTCCTGGTGAACGCCTCGTACGACCGTGACCTCACGGAAGACGATTCCCTGAAGGCGGCGTACACCCTTCAGCGCGTGCAGCCGCTCGGCCTTGACGCAAGCATGACACAATCGGCGACGCTGCTCGTCACCTTCGGGGTCGGAACGACGGACCTCGGGCTCCAGCTCGCTCTCACGAACAAGTCCGGCACCCCGGGGTGGTCCGTCGACCTCTCGGTCTCGGTAGCCGTCGACCTGTCGTCGTAGCCGGAAAGCAGCAGGGCGTGGCGCCCCTCGTCCGCCACCGGGCGAGGGGCGCCACGTCTCCCCAGGAGCGAGTTGCCACGCCGCTTGGCCGCGCGACTCCGGACGGCTAGAGTATCGTTCGGGAGGTAGCCCGTTCGCCGGAGGGACCATGCGGAGCCTGAGACGACGTAACCGGGACAATCCGGGGGAGTCGGATCGACTGCGCAGGCGAATCCAAGAACTCGAAGAGCAGGCTGCGCACCTTGAGGGTTCCGAAGAGAGGTTCAGGATCCTCTTCGAGGATGCTCCGGACGGGTATTACCTCTCCGACGTGAAGGGAACGTTCGTTGACGGCAACGCGGCCGCCGAGACGATCACCGGCTACAAGCGTAGAGAACTGGTCGGCAAGAACTTCCTCGCGCTACACCTCCTCTCGTCGGCAGACTCGATGAAGGCCGCCAGACTCCTGACGCGAAACCTCCTCGGCTCCTCCACCGGACCGGACGAATTCGCCCTGACTCGCAAGGACGGAACGGTCGTCCCCGTTGAGATACGAACCCACCCTGTGACGATCGGCGGCCGACGGCTGGTCCTCGGCATCGCCCGCGACATCTCG
>JAQTVA010000059.1 GCA_028707055.1 Candidatus Bipolaricaulis sp.
CGGAGGCTGCTGCCACGGCACGTACCCTCCGTAGACCGGCGGGCTGGGCGGCGTCGGCGTGGGGGTGGGCGTCGGGGTCGGGTACGGATACGGGTACTGGTACGCGTACGACGGGGAGATGGTGACCGACGTCCATGCCGTCACCCACTGCGCTTGCTGCGGATCGGTGGGGATGATCCCCTTGATGTGTACGCCGGCGCTCTGCGGGTTGTTGCCGATCAACGGATACTGCTCGGTGTACGACGTCGGCGCCAACGCAAGCGGTACGGGGCTGGCGAAGATCTGGAGGTACTCCGTCCCCGGAGGCGGAACGACCTTGAACGTCCCGGGCAAAGCGTGCGTCCCGGCAGAGGCGTAGTTCGCTTGGTTGAACTGGTTCGGGAAGATCAACCTGACGACGCCGTCCGGCTGGATGTCGTATACGTAGATGTAGGCGGCCTGTGAGAGCGAGAAGTAGATGTACGCGATCCCGTTGTAGACGTAGCTCGTCTTGTTCGTCCAAATACTGACCGTCAGCGGATTCGGCGTCGGCGTCGGCGTGGGGATGATCCCCAGCGGCGCGGCACCTCCGTCCGCGGCCGCGACGCTCGAGAGCGCCACCAGGGCCACGAGAAGCAGGAGAAGGGCTCTCGTCACGTTCTTGGTCATGTTCATCACCTCGGCATACGTACACGCACCCGCATCGAACGGTTTCACGGCGAGGGGTCAAGGCGCCGGACCACCACGTGCAGGTGCTCGGTCGAGTCCCGGAACGCCGGCATGTCGCACGTCTCCGCGACGAGGCGTACGACGTTCGCGTAGCTGACGGGATCTTCCGCGGCGATCCTCTTCACCTCGTCCTCCATCCCCGCGGCGAACCCCTCCACTCCGGCGCGTACGTCCACGGCAAACCCGGCGGCACGCAGCTCGGCCATGGCCTGCGGCGGCGTCAGGAAGGCGGCCTCGGTGAACGCCTTCTGCTCGCCGACCTGGACGCACGTCGAGAGAAGCCGGCCCACATAGGCTCCGTCCGCGTAGAGCTCCGGCATCTCCGCGAGCAGGGCGCGCAGAACGCCCCACGGATTGATGAATCCGACGACCGCCGGCGCGCCGGGCTTGAGGGCACGGCGAAGTTCGAGGAGGGCGGCGCGCCGGTCGGCCGCGTCAACGAGGTGGTACATCGGCCCGAGCAGGAGAGCCGCGTCGAACGACTCCGTCTCCAGGAACGAGAGGTCGCGCGCGTCGGCGGGCACGACGCCCTCGGCCTCGAGGCCGAGCTCCGCGAGCTTGGCTCGGGCGAACTCGACGTTCCTCTCCGCGAGGTCGACGAGTGTCACGCGGTATCCGCGGCGTAGGAGTTCGATCGTGTAGCGTCCGGGGCCGCCGCCGATGTCGGCGATCCGTCCCGTCCTCGGGAAGTGGTCATCGATGAGGCGAAGCGTGCTCGCCATCTCGAACCGCCGGTACGGAGTGGCAAGCCGCTCCCACTCCCAGTCGACTTCGTGGTTGTAGTACTTGCGGACAACCTCGCTCAACGGACCTCCCGGCGCCGGCCCAGGATACGAGATCCCCGGCGGGACGCCAATCTTGTCCGTCCCCTCCGGGACGGGTACCGTCGTCGTATGATCGTCGTCGGACTCGCCGGACCGGCGGGGAGCGGAAAGAGCGCGGTCGCGCGGCAGGTCGCGCGTCGCGCCGGCGTGGAGTGGATCGACCTCGACCGCCTGGCGTGGTCGACCTACGAGCCCGGGACGTCCGTCTTCTCCGATCTTGTTGCCCGCTTCGGGGCGGAGATCGTCGATGCGAACGGACGCATCGACCGCGCGGCGCTCGCCGAGCGGTCGTTCGCCGACCCCGCGGGGAGGCGCGATCTCGAGCGGCTCGTCCACCCGGCCCTGAACGACGCCCTCCGGAGGCGGATCGAGGAAGAACGCTGCGCGGGGTGTCGCATCCTTCTCGTCGAAGGGGCGCTCCTGGGCAGCTCGCCCGAGGTCGACGGGAGCCTCTTCGACGCCATCCTGTGGTTCGACGTGCCGCCCGCGGTGCGGGAGGAGCGGCTTCGCGCCGAGGGGCGCGGACATCATGCGGTGCGAACCGACGCCCTCGCCATGCCGGAGGGCGCCGAGCGGATCGCCGCCGACGCTCCACTTGCCGACGTCGTGAAGCGGGTGCGACGGGCGCTCGCCGCGTTCGCCCGCACTAGACCTCGACCGTGACGGGCTTGCCGCCGTCCCGCTCGCGAAGGATGCGGCGCGGCCCCCGGCTGCGCCAGAAGAACCACACGGTCCGTAGGAACTCGCCGACGACCATCGACACGAGGGCGACGAAGACCCCGCGGATCCCTCCGACCGCGACCCCGATCTCCAGAACGACCACGCTCGACGCGAGGTAGACGAAGACGGCCTCGGTGATGCTCCGCGTGCGCTGGCTGTGCATGATCACTCCTTGCAGATGGCTCTGCAGGGCGGCAAACGCAGGCAGCGGAACCGTGATCCACATCCCCGATCGCGCCAGGTTCATGAGCGAGGCGTCGAGCCCCGAGATCGTGCCGAACCAGACCCGCGCGAGTGGCGTCGCGGTGAGGAGGGCCAGCCCGAGCGCTGTGCCGAACGCCAGGCGGCGCGCGAAGCGGGCGAGAACGACCGACGCTTGGTGGCGATCGAGGTGGGCGATCACGACCTCGTTGTACGCTGCGCCGACGCTCTGGAAGACGAACACCAGGCCGTTGATCACCGGCAGGACAGCGAGCGAGTCGAGCGCATTCGGCATCCTCCCGACGGCCGCGCTCAAGAGCGGCCGGATTCCCATGAGGATCAGGGACGTGAGCGACAGCGGCACGTAGAAACGCAGGAACGATCGCGTGGACAGCGCCCCCAACTCCGATGTGCGCGGCAAGGCCGTGCGGAGGATGGGACGGACGGAGATCCCCGCGTAGGCGGCCTCGCTCAACACCCCGGCCATCACCGCCAAACAGGCGAGCGTCGTGCCGGGGATCTCGAACACCGTGAACCCCAAGGCGAGAACCACGCCGTTCGCTGCGAGGCGAATGAGGGTCCCGACTCCGACCGAGACCGATCGACCGAAGCGGATAAGAACGCCCTGCTGAAAGCGGCGGTAGGCGATGGACCAGGTCCACGGGATCATGACGATGAACCCGATGTGCGCGGGTTCCACGATCTCCGCCGGCGCGTGCAGGACGTGGACGACGAAGAGCGGAAAGAGGGGCGTAAGCGCGATCACGGCGTGCAGGGCGGTGAGCGCCGCCGACAGCCCGTGCGTGAACCGCCGGATCTTGCGGTACGCGCTGACATCGACGCTGAGAGCCGTCGAGGCGGAGAGGAGCATGATGATCGGCGCCTCGATGAGCATGGCGATGGGGAGGACGAGACTCCCGAACGCGGCGAGGTGGATCTTCGGGTCGGCCATCCGCGCGACGAAGATCGTCTGCAGCGGTCCCTCGAGCGCCATCAGGATCCAACTGGCGGCGAGCGGCCACCACGTGCGGAACACCTGCCCGGTCGTCAGCCTGCTCCCCGAATCCGCCACGACTCCTCCCTCGGTGACGGCGAATGGTCGCTGGCGGACGCGCTCCCGTCCACCGTCGCGTCGGCGGTTGCAGAAACTGCAGACTCCTCCTATCCTCTGGCCGAACGGAGAAGGGAGGCGCCTCGTGGGTCCGTGGAGCACGCCGTGGGGGACGTTCGCTGCGTGGATCGTCGTCGGGGGGAGCATCGCCCTCGTCCTGGTGCGGGCGCTCGTCGTCCGCTGCAGGAGCCGCGGCGAACGTGAGGGAAGGCGATGAGCTCGACGGCGATCTACATCTGCGTCCTGGGCGCGTACATGCTCGCGCTCGGGGTTGTCGGGATCGCGGCGACCCGGCGGACACGGACCGCCGACGACTACCACCTCGGCGGCCGGAGCGTGGGCGCGTGGGTGACCGCGTTGTCCTACGTGGCCGCGTACTTCTCCTCCGTCGTCATCATCGGGGGCGGCGGGTTCGGCTACCGGTACGGCATGGCGACGCTCTGGATCGGCGCGATCAACGTCCTCGTCGGCTGTGCGCTGGTGTGGATCGTGCTGGGCCGGCGCGTTCGTCAGTTCACCGAGCGGCTTCGGACGACGAGCGTTCCCGGCTTCCTCGCCGAGCGGTTCCGGGCGCCGGAGGCCCGCGTCCTCGTGTCGATCGTGATCGCGCTGTTTCTCGTGATCTACAACGTCAGCATCCTCAAAGGGATGGGAAACGCCTTTGAGGTCCTGATGGGGATCCCGTACACGGCCGGCGTCCTCCTCTCGGGGGCGATCATCATCCTCTACGTGGCGTTCGGCGGGTACCTCGCCGTCGTCTGGACCGGGTTCGTCCAGGCGTGGATCATGGGCGGCGCCCTCATTCTCCTCACCGTCGCGGCCCTCAGGGCCGTCGGCGGACTCGCGGCGGCCAATGTCGCGTTGGCGGCGATCGATCCGGGCCTGGTTCGCACCCCCGGAGCGTGGGGGTGGGCGGGGCTCATCTCGTACGCGATGATCGTCAGCTTCGGCGTCTGGGGAATGCCTCAGATGATCGTTCGCTTCTACTCCGTCAAGTCCGTTTCCGTGCTTCGGGTTGGGACCGTCCTGGCGACGATCGGGGGGAGCATGGCCGTGCTCCCCTACCTGGACGGAGCGATCGCCCGCGTCCTGTACCCCGGCTTGACGACGCCGGACCATGCGATCCCCGTGCTGGCGAAGGCCGTGCTGTCGCCGTGGGGCGGCGCGCTGCTCCTCGCCGGGGTGATTGCGGCGGGGATGTCGACCTTCGCGGCCGTGCTCATCATCACGTCAACGGCCGTCGTCCGCGACTTCGTCGGTGGGGGTCTCCGCCGTTCGCTGGACGAACGGACGGAACTTCGTGCGAGCCGCGCCGTGAGCGCCATCGTGGGCATCGCCTCGCTCGGCATCGCCCTCCGTCCCCCCGATCTCGTCCTCGTGCTCACCGCATTCTCGTGGGCCGTGATCGCGTCGACGTGCCTGTGGCCGATGCTCTTCGGCCTCTACTGGAGGAGGGCGACGCGCTGGGGAGCGCTCGCGTCCATGGTGTGCGGCCTGGTCACGGCCCTCGTGTGGATGGCGCTTGGATCCCCGTTCGGGCTGCACGGGTTCATCCCCGGACTCGGCGTCGGGCTCGTGGCGATCGTGATCGTCAGCCTTCTCACCAACCGACTCCCCGAGGAGCACCTCGACCGCGTGTGGGGCACCGAGCGGTAAACCGCCACCCGGCGGAGGCGCTACCGGAAGGCGCTTCCGAACGGGGGTTCAGTCGAAGGGGCTCAAGCGCTCGTTTCGGGCAGAAGACGCTCCGCTCCTTGACAAAACACGCCGCACCGTGTAGATTGCCGCCGGTTGTTGGCATCGTGCAGCGCGCTTCGCAGGGTACAGATGATCTGGTCACACTCGAATGCTCTGCCTCGATGAATCATCCAGCAGTGAAGGAGGGGTATTCTTGGCAGATCGTGAGACCGGGACTGTCAAGTGGTTCAACGATACCAAGGGGTTCGGGTTCATTTCCCGCGAGAGCGGTGACGATGTGTTCGTGCATTTCAGCGCGATCCGTGGGGAAGGCTACCGCTCGCTCGAGGAAGGCCAGAAGGTGGAGTTCGTGGTCGTTTCCGGGCAGAAGGGTCCCCAAGCCCAGGACGTAACCGTCGTCCAGTAACCCTCCAGGTTTCCTGAAATACGCCATCGTGCGGCGCGGCCGAAGGCTGCGCCGCACGTCTCTTCTTGGCGGGCCGCCCCGACGGCGACCGCGTGAAGGCTGCGCCCAGGGAAGAGACTCGCAGCTGTTCGGGACGCTACACTGCGTCCATGAAACCGCGGAATCCACAGGCGCGCATCGCATCGATCTGGGTCGGCGTCGGAGTCCTCGGGGTCGTCGGAGCCGTCCTTCCGTCCGTCTTCGGAATGGAGGGCATGGCGGGAGGGTTCGCGATCGCCGTGATTTGCGGATTCCTCACCCTCTGTGCGGCAATCACGGCAGCCGTGTTCGCCGCTCGCGCGCGGGTTCTCGGGCGGATGCTGCGCGGCGACGGCGTCCTCGTCCACTGGACCTACCCCACGGCGGACCGCGCCGAGCAGACCGAGAAGGAGTTCGACGAGGAGCGGAAGGCGAGTTGGGGGCTTCTGCTCATCATGGCTGCGTTCTCGCTCGTCATGGGTATCGGCTTCCTGGTCGCGGATCCCGACGCGGGACGATACGTCTTCTTCGCCATGATCGGCCTCGTCGCGCTGCTCGCCGCCGTGGCGACGCTTGCCCCGCTCGCTCGCCGCCGGAAGCGCGGCCGCGCGACGCCCGAGGCGATCGTGAGCTGCGACGGCGCCTACGTCTTCGGGATGCTGCACACGTGGCGCCTCCTCGGGGCGCGAGTCGACGACGTGGAGCTTGCCGGGGGCGCGAAGCCCACGGTGCGTGTCACCTACTCCGCTCCCGTCCTCCACGGGAGAATCCTCCTCACGCGGCAGAGCTACACCGTGTCGATCCCCGTCCCGCCCGGCGCGCGCGAGCGCGCGAGCGAGATCGTCGGCGCCCTCCGCGGCGACCGAGGAGCGGCGTCATGAAGCCGGTGCGCCTGACCATCCTTCACTCGAACGACATGCACGGGGACTTCCTGTCCGAGGCCCGCGGCGGCGAAGGGAAGCTCATCGGCGGACTCGCGCTCCTTTCGGGATACGTCCGCCGGGTCCGCAAGGAGAACGAGAACGTTCTCTACGCCATCAGCGGCGACATGGTCCAAGGGTCGATCATCGACTCCGAGTACCGCGGCATCTCGACGATCGAGATCATGAACTACCTCGCCCCCGACGTCGTCTCTCTCGGGAATCACGAGTTCGACTACGGCCTACCGCACCTTCTCTTCCTCGAGAAAGTCGCCAGCTTCCCGATCGTCAACGCGAACCTGTACCTGCGGCCGTACAACCGCCGATTGATGAAGCCGTACCACATCGCCCGCATCGCCGGCCTCGACGTCCTGTTCATCGGGATCATCACCGACAAGATCCTCTCCGACCTGTCGCGCGACGAACAGGTCGCGAGCTTCATCAGCCTCGAGGAGGCGAGCGTCGAAGTCGGACGGATCACCAACGCGTACAGAACGGAGGACATTGACCTCACGGTCCTGTTGACGCACATCGGATACGAATCGGACGTCGAACTCGCGGGTCTCCTGAGGCCGGAGTGGGGCGTCGACCTGATCCTCGGCGGTCACTCGCACACCGTCCTCGAACGGCCGACCGAAGTGAATGGGATCCTCATCGCGCAGGCGGGCGTCGGTACCGACCAGGTCGGCCGCTTCGATCTCGTCATCGACGACGACACGAACTCGATCGTTGAGTGGTCGTGGCGTCTCGTGCCGATCGACGAGGCGATCGCCGAGCCCGATCGCGAGCTGCGCGACTACATCGACTCGTTCAAAGCCGCCGTCGATCGGAAGTACGCGGCGACCCTGTGCACCTTCCGGGAGCCGCTCGCCCACCCTGCCCGCACCGAGGAAACCCCGCTCGGAAACCTCGTCGCGGATGCGCTCGCCGAAATGACCAAGGCCGATCTCGTCCTTGCCGGAAGCGGCTCGATCCGTTCGAAGTCGCTCGGCTCCGTCGTGACCCTGGGCGACTTCGCCGCGTGCTTTCCGTTCGACGAATCCCTCCGGCGGTTCACCGTGACGGGGCACGACCTCGTGCAGATTTTCGCGCACATCATGCGCCCCGAGAACCGCACGGGCGAGGGCGAGTGCTATCAGGTCAACCGCGGCGTCCGCGCCGTCTACTGCGACTCCGATCAATGCCTCGTGTCGCTCGACGTCCGTGGCGAGCCCGTTCGTGAGGATGACCTCTACACCGTGGTGATCCCCGAGTACCACGCTCGGAACGCGAACGACTTCCTCGGGATCACAGGCGAGGAACTCGAGGCGCGCGCCGGCTCCAAGATCGTGGCCACGTCGGTCCAGGACGTTCTGCGCGAGTATCTGCAGAGCCGTCCGAGTCTAACGGGTCGCGTCGAGGGCCGCCTCCAGTACCTCCCGTAGGACGCGAAACCGGTGCGAACCGCGCCCGAAGCGGGGATCCGCGGTCGCGCCGCGGGTCTAGTTGGACTCCTGAGTGACGACGACGCTGTCCATGCCGACGCACCCGTCCGCGGTTCGCACCAGGAGCGCGTAGACTCCCGGCTGTGTCACCACGAGGTCCTCGGCGGTTCCGACCACCACGCCGCAGGCGTCGGTCCACACGTACTGGTACGGCGCCGAGCCGCCGTGGACGGTGGCATCGAGCAGCACCTCGGTGGTGTCGCACGTCAGGAGCCTCTCCGGGCCGGCATCCACCGTGGGCGGGGCGATCTTGCTTGCCACGCGGACGGAAGCGCTTGCGGAGCAGCCGTTGACGCCGGTCACGACCACCGTGTACAGGCCGGGTCGCGTGACGGTGATATCCTCCGTGATGGCGATCTCCTTCCCACAGTCGTCCGTCCACCGGAAGGCGTAGGGCGCGATCCCGCCGTGGACGGTGATGTCGAGCAGGGCCAAGGCGTCGTCGCAGGTCAGCGTGCGATCCGGGCCGGCATCGACGAGCGGCGGGATGACATCCTCGGTCACCGTTACGGAATCCGTCGCGCGGCATCCGTTCGCGCCGACGGCGGTCACGACGTAGATCCCGGGTTCGGAGACCGTGATGGACCGGGCGTACGCGAGGAGCAGGCC
>JAQTVA010000060.1 GCA_028707055.1 Candidatus Bipolaricaulis sp.
TATTCGGTGGCGCCGAAGGCGTTGGCCCACGCGCCCCACTTGGCGAGCCCACTGCGGTTGGGCACGGACGATCCCGGCTCGGCGTACAGCTCGGCGGGGTAGTGGCGCACGTCGTACAGGCGCTCGTCAGCGAACGGGTTGCCGCGCCGACCCAGCGTGAACGTGGGAATCGAGTCCGGAACGCGATCGCCGATCTCGACGAGCGTGTCGGCAAGGTAGTCCACGAGCTTCGGATCGCGATGCAGCACGTCGATCACGGCTCGCAAGTTGGCTTCGAACTCCGCTCGCAGCTCCGTTGGAGAGGTCGGCGCGCAGTTGCCGAAGTTGGTGAACGATACGTCGTACTTCTCGGCGAACGCGCGTTTGGTCTCCCAGAAGAGGTCGCAGTCCACCTTGTGCGGGGCGCCGTGGGAAGCGTGGTCGTACTTCAAGTAGCCGCGGCCCTTCCTCGTCCGCATCCAGACGACGCTTGGGACGCGATCCGGATTCGGTGCGAGGGTCATCGTGACGAGAGCCCTCGTCACGCTCGACCAGTCGCTTCCGTCCTCCGCCACAATGGCGCGCCATCCATGCGAGGAGAACCAGTCGGCGGGAGTGCCGTACACGACGCTGCTGACGGGGTGCTCATCGATTCCGTAGTCGTTCCAGTCGACGACGTAGTGGAGGTTGCCGAGCGCGAGCCCCCACGCGGAGTTCAGCGTTTCGTGGGTCGCTCCCGGCGTGAGCCCGGCTTCGCCCTCGAAGGCGAAGACCTTGACGTCCGGAGCGCCAGCGCGCTTGAGGGCCAGAGCCTCCCCGGCCGCTGCGGGCGTCCCGTGGCCGGAGGGTCCGGTGTTGAACTTGAGGAAGAGCGACTTGCCGGTCATCTCCGCGTGTCCCGAGAGTCCCCCGCGGCGACGGAAGCCGAGGAGGTCCTCCCAGTACAGGGCGCGTTCTTCTGCTTTCGGAACCGCATACCGCGAGTCGCCGGTCTCCCGCAACTTGCAGCGCAACGCCTCGTGGAACACCGCCAAGGTGCAGTAGACGAGCGGTACCGTGTGGCCGCCGACGAGGATGAAACGGTCCGCGAACCGCCTCTCGGGGTGGCGGATGTCCCAGCGCATCACACCGAGCAAGGTGGCGATGAGCGCGTGGACCTTCGATCGAGACCCACCCGGGTGTCCGCTCTGGCGGTAGTTGAAGATGAGATCGAGAAGCTGGTCGACGAGGTCCTTCGTCTTCTCCCAATGCTCGAAGTGCGGCGCGAGTTGACTCCATCGCTCGCCGGCGCGGTCGTCAAGTGGCTGTCCCATCTCACGCTCCTTGGGGTGTAGGAGGACATCGTAGCTTGGTTCAGTGGTGGCCGCCACCGCGGGTGGGCGCTTGCCCGGGATCGAGAGATGACGGACCATGGGCCCGACCGCCGCGCCGCGCGCGGCGCGAGAAGGAGAGGAATGGACTGCCCGTTTCTGGTCGGCGAGCGTCTTTACCTGAGACCGCTCGACGAGGTGGACCTCGATCGCTGCATGAGGTGGGTCAACGACCCGGAGCTTCTCCCGTTCCTGATGCGTCGGACCCCCATGAACCGCAGCGCCGAGCGTGAGTGGCTCCTCCAGCAGGGGAGGAGCGAAGCGAACTTCTCCCTCGCGATCGTGTTGAAGGACGGCGACCGCCACATCGGAAACGCCGGACTTCACGGGATTCATCCCTTCAACCGCAGCGCCGAGTTCGGGATCCTCATCGGCGAAGCCGACGGACGCGGGCGGGGGCACGGAACCGAAGCGGCACGACTGCTCATCGACCACGGGTTTCGCGAGCTTGGACTGCACCGCATCCAGCTCCACGTCTACGCGTTCAACGAGCGAGCGCGGCGCGCGTACGAGAAGGTGGGTTTCCGAGCGGAAGGGACGGAGCGCGAGGCGTACTACCGCAACGGCCGATTCCACGATGTCATCGTCATGTCGATCCTCGAGTCGGAGTGGGAGGCCTCGTGAACCTGAGCTGTTGGAGTGACGAGGAGCGATGGTTCGTGCCGCGGGCGCTCGGGTTCGGGTACTCGCTCAACCTCAAGCACGTCGCGAGGACGCTGGGCTGGATCCGGTCCGCGGTGCCTTCGATCCCCCTCGAGTCCGTTGCGCCGGGGCCGGGCGAGGATCGAGTTGAGAGCCGCCAGGAGCGGCTGCGCAGGCAAGCGGACGAGTCGAAGTACGAGGTGCGGCGGTGATTCGGACCGAGGGACTGACGCGCCGGTTCGGATCCCGTGTCGCGGTCGACGGCCTCGACCTCCACGTGCCGCGAGGCGAAGTGTTCGGCTTCCTCGGACCGAACGGCGCCGGGAAGACGACGACGATCCGGATGCTGGCCGCACTGATCGCCCCGAGCGCCGGATCGGCAACCGTGGCGGGGCAGAGGTTGGGCAAAGCGAATCGGGAGATCCGTCGCCGGGTGGGCGTCCTCACGGAGACGCCCGGCCTGTATCGGCGGCTGTCCGCTCGCGACAACCTGCTCTTCTTCGCGCGCCTCTACCCGGTCCGCGAGCCGGAGCGCCAGGTAGAGCGCTACCTCCGGTTGTTCGAACTCTGGGATCGCAAGGACGAGCCGGCGGGCAGCTTCTCGAAGGGGATGCGTCAGAAGCTCGCCATCGCCCGTGCCCTCCTGCACGAGCCGGAGATCCTCTTCCTCGACGAGCCGACGGCCGGCCTTGACCCGGAGGCGGCCAAGACGGTGCGCGAGTTGATCGCGACGCTCCGCTCGAAGGAGCGAACGATCTTCCTGTGTACCCACAACCTTGACGAGGCGGATCGGTTGTGCGATCGCATCGGCCTCTTCCGGACGAGGATGCTGGCGGTCGGAGAGCCCGCGGCGTTGAAGGAAGAGATGTACGGCCGCCGAACCGTCGTTCACCTTGCCAGTCCAAGTCCGGGCATCGAACTTGCGCTCCATCTTCCGTTCGTGACCAAGGTCGAACGACTCGAGGACCGGCTCGTCGTCACGCTTCCCGATCCTGATGCCCAGAACCCGGCGCTTGTCCGACGGCTGGTCGAGCTGGGCGCGGAGGTCCGGTTCGTCAACGAGCTTCGGGTGTCGCTCGAAGACCTCTACCTCGACCTGATGGAGGGACGCGATGCGAAGGCTTAGGGTGCTCCTGCTCAAGGAATGGCGCGAGTCGCTTCGCAACAAGATGGTGCTGTTCGGGGTGACGCTCCTGCCGCTCTTCTTCGTCGGGATCTCGGTGTACATGCTCGCCCTCGGAGCAGGGATCGGCGACCCGGCCGGCGCGATCGTCCTGTTCAACACGAGCCTGATGTACTTCCTCATCCTACCGACGATCATCCCCCTCGCCATCGCCGTGTATTCGATCGTTGGCGAGAAAGAGCAGACGACGCTTGAACCTCTGCTGGCGACGCCGATCTCCGACCTGGAGCTCTTCCTCGGCAAGGCGCTGGCGAGCGTCATTCCGGCGGTCCTCGTCAATTGGCTTTCGTTCGGGCTGTTCCTCGCCGCGACGCGGATCGTGGTTGGGGCTGTGCCGCTCCAGGCGTTGACGGTGCCGTGGCTGGCTTCGATCTTCGGTCTATCGCCGCTTCTTGCTCTGTTCTCCGTCGGTGTGACGATGCTCGTTTCGTCGCGAGCGAGCGACGCGCGCGCGGCGTATCAGTTCTCGAGTTTCGCCATCCTGCCGGGACTCATCCCGCTGATCGTCTACTCGAGCCGACAGACCCTCGTCGATCTGCGCCTCGTCATCCTCGAAGGTGGGGTGCTGATCGTCGCGAGCGCCGTCGTCCTTCACCTCGCGATCCGCGTCTTCCGCCGCGAGCAAATCCTCACGCGCTGGAAGTAGTCCTGGATCGGGGACGCGGCGGAGTCAAACGGTCCCTGGGATATACTCGAGATCCATATCCGTTGGCGACGGACCTCGAGGGAGTGCAACCATGAACGCGAAGCTCTTGCTGATCCTCGGAATCGTGATTGGGGTCCTCGTCCTGGCCCTCACGCTGGGGCCGCGGGACGAGCCTGTGAAGGCCGACGTGGAGCGAGGCGTCCTCGTCGCGGCGGGGCGGTTTGCGATCGAGCAGAAAGGCGCCCGTCTGCTGGAGGAGTCGTATACGCTCCTCCGGACGACTGAGGGGTATGTCCTCGTCTCGGAAGGGAAGATTCACGCCGCGCATCCGGCGATTCCGCTGTCGCAGGAAACGAACTACGACCGGGACTTCCGGCCGCAGTCGTACCTGTTGACCGCAAAGACCCCGGCGGGGAAACAGACGGTTTCCGCTCGGAGCGAGCGAGGCGGGCTGGCGTTGGACGTGCGCGCGGGAGTGCTGCACCAGTCGGCGACGATCCAGGAGGAGCGACGGATCGCTCTGCTCGACAACAATGTCGTGTCGCACTACGTCGTACTCCTCGAGGGACTGCGTGCCGGGGCGATCGGTCGGACATTCACCGCGGCGATCCCCCAGGCGCTCGCCGGCCTTCCGGGTACGGCCGAGGGTCCGGACGCGGTGTCGTTCCGCTCGGGCGACCAGCTTCTGGAGGGCACGGCCTTTCGGATCCGAATCGGAGACGTCGGCATCACGCTCGTCGAACGCGAAGGGCGCCTCGTCGGACTCGTCAACGAGACGCAGGGAACGGTTGGCTTTGACGTGGATGCCCTCCCAGGGGGCTTCTCCATCGAGACGGGCGCGGACGACCAAGCGCAGGTGCCGGAGAGCGGTGTCGACTCCGAAATCGCCTTCTCGAGCGGCGATCTGACCCTTGCGGGAACGCTAACCCTGCCGGCCGACGGCTCCGGTCCGTATCCGGCGGCTCTGCTGATCCACGGATCGGGGCCGGTCGATCGCGACGGCAACGCACCGGGGTTCGAAACGAATGCCTATCGCCAGGTGGCCGAGGCGCTCGCTGCGGTGGGGGTGGCCTCGCTTCGCTTCGACAAGCGGGGAGTGGGCCAGAGCGGGGGAGACGCCGCCTCCGCCTCGCGCAGGGATCTGCTCAGCGATGTGCAAGCAGCGCTCGCGGCGCTCCGCGTCCAACCGGAAGTCGATGCCACGCGCGTGGTCCTCATCGGCCACAGCGAAGGCGCGTACCTTGCCCCGATCGTCGCGGCCGAAGACCCGTCGGTCGCCGGAGTCGTCCTCTTGTGCGGAGCGGCACGCTCGCTTGCGGAGATCACGCGATGGCAGGTGGAGGAGATCCTCCGGCTCCGGGGTGCGACGGAAGAGGATGCGGCGATCGCGCTGGCCCAGGAAGATGAGTACCTCGCCTTCGTGAAGACCTCCGAGGGGGAGTGGACCGACTACTCGGCCGACGAGCTCCAAAGCGCGATGCCCTGGTTGACGGAGGGGGCGGCAGCGGCACTCCAAGCTTCACTGGCGCTCTCGTGGCTGCGCGAACACTACACGGACGACCCGGAGATGTGGCTGCGGCAGCTGGCGGTTCCAGTGCTCGTGATCAATGGGGAGAAGGACATGCAGGTCCCCGCTTCCGAGGGGGAGAGGATCCGGACCGCGCTGGGCGAAGGCAAGGATCCGGAGGTCACGGTGCATGTCTTTGCCGATCTGAACCACTCTTTGCGTTTCCATCCGGAGCCCCCGAGCCTGATGTTCGCGCACCTTGAACAGCCGGTCGATCCGCGCGTGCTCGATGCCGTCATCGCGTGGACGAAGAGACACTTCCTTGACTGAGCTGGACCGCGCGCAGGTCCGACGGCAGTTGGCCGCCCTCGAGGTGCGGCCCAGTAAGCGACTCGGTCAGAACTTTCTCATCGATCCTACGGTCGCGCAGCGCGTCGCCGACGAGGCGAATCGGGAGAGCGCGTGTTGTCTGGTTGAGATCGGACCGGGGCTCGGATCGATCACCCGATGTCTTTGTCGGAGCGGCGTGGCCGTCGTCGCGGTGGAGGTCGATCGGCGACTCGCGGAGCACCTGGCGGAAGAGTTCGCGGACTGCCCTTCCGTGGAGATCCGGGCTCAGGACGTGCTCACGGTCGATCTCGACGAGATCGCGGCGAGGCACGGCGGAAGCGTGACCGTGGTAGGGAGTATTCCCTACAGCATTACGGCGCCGATCCTGAAGTGGATCGTCTCCCACCGCGCGGGGATCCGCTCGGCGGTTCTCGTAACGCAACGAGAGGTGGCGGACAAGATTGCGGCAAGTCCCGGCAAGGACGGATCGTCGCTTGGGGTCTACGTGCAGGCGTACGCGGACGTCGCGGTCATCGGCCGCGTGCCGCGGGGGGCGTTCTTCCCGGTCCCCGAGGTCGACTCGTCGCTGTGGTCCCTTCGGTTCGGTCGCCCTCAGCGTTTCACGGCGTCCGGCGACGCGTTCTTTGCCGTGGTGCGGGCGCTCTACGGGTCGCGGCGAAAGGCTGCACGCAATGCGCTCCGACGGTTCCTGCCTGCGGAAGACGTCGACCGCGTGCTCGAGGCGGCGAAGGTAGCCGGGATCGTGCGTGGCGAGACGCTCGGATTCCCAGAGTTGGACGCGGTCGCGCGAGAAGTGGAGGCGCTCGATCGCGTGTGGAGCGGCACGTTCGGAGCTGAGAGCGGGGAGACGTCCGATTCCTAGGGACTTCCGGGGCACCGGCGCGCTGCGCGGCCTATCCCCTTGAAACGGTGCCCCGGGTGGGGTAATGTCTCGCCTGTCGTGACCCCGAAGGGGTGCTTGACACCCCTCCGGGGTCATGTTACGATCGTTCGCCCCCGCACCTGGGGGTGCTGATCCTTGACAAGTGAATAGAGTGTGTGCCGCATAAGCGTTGTAAGGGCAAACGGCGGACACCTTGGCAGTTGGAAGCGATGAAGGACGTGGCTAGCTGCGATAAGCCCCGGGGAGCCGCTAAGCAGGCTTTGATCCGAGGATTTCCGAATAGGAGTACCCACCATGGTGAAGCCATGGTAGAGCATGCTGAAACCTACAGTAGGTGTGCTCGGCGAACCCGGCGAAGCGAAACATCCCAGTAACCGGAGGAAGAGAAATCAAACGAGATTCCCTGAGTAGTGGCGAGCGAAACGGGAACAGCCTAAACCGAGCGAGTGTAAGACTGCGTTCGTTGCTCGTTCGGGGTTGCAAGCCAGTTCCGTCCCATCGATGCAGCGGTGGGCAGGGTTAAAGGCGAGGCCTAGTCGAACTCTCCCTGGAAAGGGTGACCACAGACGGTGATAGTCCCGTAGACGAAAGGCCAGACCACCCTGGGGGCGGCTTAAGTAGCGCCGGACACGTGAAATCCGGCGTGAATCCGGGAGGACCACCTTCCAAGGCTAAACATTACCAACTGACCGATAGTGAACTAGTACCGCGAGGGAAAGGTGAAAAGCACCCCGGGAGGGGAGTGAAATAGAACTTGAAACCGTTTGCCTACAGTCAGTGGGAGCACCGATACGCGCCTTCGGGCGTGTTGCTGGTGTGACCGCATGCCTCTTGCATTATGAGCCGGCGAGTTACTGTACGTGGCGAGGTTAAGCCGAGGAAGGCGAAGCCGAAGCGAAAGCGAGTCTGAATAGGGCGATTAGTCACGTGTGGTAGACCCGAAGCCAGGTGAACTAGCCATGGGCAGGTTGCAGTGTACTTGATCGTACATGAAGGACCGAACCCACTAGCGTTGAAAAGCTAGGGGATGACCTGTGGTTAGGGGCGAAAAACCAATCGAACCTGGTGATATCTGGTTCTCCCCGAAATAGGTTTGGGCCTAGCCTCGCGTCAAGGAGATCGGGGGTAGAGCACTGGTCGGGGAAGGGGGGAAACTCCCGACCCTAGTCAAACTCCGAATACCGATCCTCCGTTCCGCGGGAGTTAGACTGCGGGTTCTAAGATTCGTAGTCAAGAGGGTAAGAGCCCTCAACCGCCAGCTAAGGTCCCAAAATCCAAGCTAAGTGGGAAAGGATGTGTTGTTGTCGAGACAGCTGGGAGGTTGGCTTAGAAGCAGCCATCCTTCAAAGAGTGCGTAATAGCTCACCAGTCTAACGACGATGCGCCGAAAATTTAACGGGGCTAAGCTTGGTACCGAAACTGCGGGTTGTCCTCTTATGAGGGCAGCGGTAGGGGAGCATTCCGTTCACGGTTGAAGCTAAGCTGGAAGGCTTGGTGGACGAGACGGAAGAGAGAATGCCGGCATGAGTAGCGCGAGCAAAGTGAGAATCTTTGCCACCGAATGCCGAAGGTTTCCTGGGGAAGGTTCGTCCTCCCAGGGTTAGGCGGACCCTAAGCTGAACCCGAAAGGGGTAGGCGATGGACAGCAGGTTAATATTCCTGCGCCTCTAACTTTGCGTTTGAGCGAAGGGGGGACCCCGAAGGTTCCTCTCCGCACGCTGACGGAATAGCGTGTCTAAGCACCAAGGTAGGGGGAATAGGCAAACCCGTTCCCCCGTTACGTCGAGGTGTGAATGCGAGCCCGTAAGGGCGAAGGGAGACGGAATCATCGGGCGAGAAAAGCCTCTAGCGAGCAAGGAAGAGTCCGTACCGCAAACCGACACAGGTAGGCGGGTTGAGTATACTAAGGTGGACGAGTGAAATTCGGTCAAGGAACTCGGCAAAATGACCCCGTAACTTCGGGATAAGGGGAGCCACCTTCGGGTGGCCGCAGAGAATCGGCCTGAGCGACTGTTTACCA
>JAQTVA010000061.1 GCA_028707055.1 Candidatus Bipolaricaulis sp.
GATCGTCACCGTGTCGAGTCGGCCCGAGTCAACGACGAACCCGATCCTCGCGCGGATGAGCGACATGTCGAGGTTGCGTGAACCGACAAGGCCGATCTCCTCGCCCCGAGTCAGGACGATCTCGAGGGAAGGCCGAACCTCGGCGGTCTCCACCGCCTCGAGGATCTCCGCAATCGCCGCCTTGTTGTCGGCGCCGAGGACCGTGTCGCCGCGCGACCGGATCACGCCGTCTTCGACCACCGGCTCGATCCCAACCCCGGGCTTCACCGTGTCGGCATGGGCGCAGAGCAGGACCGTCTCCCCACCACCGCCCTTGGCTGGAACACGGGCAATGAGGTTCCCGTGACCGTCGACCACGCACTCCGCCCCCAATCTTCGCTCCATCTCCCTGCGCACGAATTCGATGAAACGGGCCTCGTTCCCCGACTCGCTGTCGATCCTCACCATGTCGCAGAACGCTCGGACCATGCGGTCAGACATTCGTTCCCTCCCTCCGATTCCACACACCCGCTATCCTGGTCTCCGCCCTTCCGCACCCTTTGGACGGCGCTCAACGGACGGGGCTCAGCATGAGGTCGATGAGTCCGCTCCTCATGGCGCCGTGCCCCCAGCGCAGCTGGTATACCAGTGTGCCAGATACCTGGTAGCGTAGCTCGGCGGGCCGGACTGCGCAAAGCGTCGTGACAAAACGATTCTTCTCATGACCGTTTCCTTCCCCCGATTGACGTCTGCGAGGTCTAGCGATAGTATCGGTATACCGGTATGCTGGTCCGCCGCCTCTCCGCCGTGGAGTCTACGTGACCCTGTCTCGGGGTGCAAAGCTAAGCGCTGGACCGGAGGGAACGGGACCAGCGAGAGCCGGCCGCTGGACCTACCCAGCAAGGAGGGAGTCTAGATGAAGCGCGCAGCCCTAGTTGTGTGTGCCCTTGCCCTTCTCGTCGCCGCAAGCGGCCTGATGGGCCGGGCGGAGAGCGTCCTGCGGGTTCGGTTGGCGAACGAGATCGTCAATCTGGACTACGCGAACTCGCAGTCCGTAAGCGACATCGTCGTCCTCTACCAGGTCATGGAGGGGCTCGTCGAGATGGACTGGACCTCTTCAGAGATGCCGATCCCGATCCGCGGGCGACTCGCGAAGAGCTACGAGGTCTCCCAGGACGGAACGCAGATCCTGTTCACGATCCATGAAGGGATCAAGTTCCATCGCGGATACGGAGAGCTGACGGCCGAGGACGTCGCCTACTCGATGAAGCGGATTATGGATCCGGTGGTGAAGTCGCGCATCGCGACGTACTACGCGGCGGTCCAGAGCATCGACGTCGTCGGCCCGTACCAGGTGAAGGTCACGCTCAAGGACTCGAGCGCACTGACGTTCATCCAAGCCCTAACGTGGAACGGAGCGAGCTACATCACGAGCAAGAAGGCCGTCGAGGAGCTTGGCGCGGACTTCAACCGCCGCCCGATCGGCACGGGTCCATACCAATTCGCGAGTTGGAGTCCGGGGACCGGCGTCTACCTCGAGGGGTTCGCCGACTACTGGGGAGCTCCGGAGTGGGGGTTCGGGAAGCCGGGGTATGACAAGGTCGAGATGCTCCTGATCGCCGACGACATGATCGCCCTCGACGCGCTCGAGACGGGTGAGCTTGACGTCGTCGGACTTGTCGGCAAGGGGAGCGTCGAGCGAGCGCAGCAGATGAAGGACATCACCCTGACCCATGCCGCGAGCGGCTCCTGGCAACACCTGACCGCGTTCAACGTGAAGCGGCCGGCTGTCAGTGATGTCCGCGTCCGCCAGGCGCTCGCCTACGGCGCAAACCTGAAGGCGATCGCCGATCGGCTCGGCCCGATGGAGGAGTACTGGCCGTGCCCGTTCAACCCGTTCGTCTTCTCGGCCACCACGGAGTTCTGGCACTACGACTACAACCCCGAGAAGGCGAAGCAGCTGCTCGCCGAGGCCGGTTACCCGAACGGCTTCACGCTCAAGCTCATCTACCCCGCGGTCTACCTGTGGGGCGACGTGGCGCTGGAGTTGGGCCACTACTGGGAGCAGATCGGCATCGAGGTCGATTTCGAGGTGATCGAGTACTCCCTGTACGCGACGGTCCGCCGCGAAGGAGACTGGGACGCGTCGGTGGCTTCGCACACGGTGTTCTCACCGTACCTCTACGCTGAGCTCTACATGACGACCGCGTTCCGCAACTACACCGGCTACGGGACCCTCGAGCTCGACGCCCTCATCCAAGAGGCGGCGGCCACCCCGGATCCGGCCCAGGCCGAGGTGTTGTGGCGCGAATTCCAGGAGACCGTCACGAACGACCTTCCGTACATCTGGGGGCCGGTCCAAGTGGCGTGGTTCGCCATTTCGAACGACGTCGCCGGAGTGATCCCGGTGGCGTTCTCGACGCTCGTGAACCTCGCGGCGGCGCATCCCGCCCCGTAAGGCAAGCAGCCTAGGCGCTAAGGCCCGGGCGCGTCCCTTCCGAGGGCCGCCCGGGACCTGGCCCGCAGGCGAGGACGACCGGCCATGGCCCTTCTCAAGTACACCCTCTCGCGGGCGGTGCGTGGCGTGCTCTCGATCTTCGTCATCGTCACGATCGCCTTCTTCGCCATCCGCCTCGTTCCAGGAGATCCCGTCGACGTCTGGCTCGGTGACTACGCCACCCCCGAACTGGTGGCGCTCACGACCGCGGCGTGGGGCCTCGACAAACCGCTCCACGTGCAGTATTTCGTCTTCCTCCGGCAGCTCGCGAAGGGCGACCTCGGCACGTCTCTGCGTGCCAACGCGTCCGTGACGTACCTGATCGGTGAGGTCTTCCCCTACACGGTACGCCTCATGATGGCCGGCGCCTTGATCAGCGTGATCCTCGGCGTGCTTATCGGAGCGTACGCGGCGGTGCGCCACAACTCGGTCGGCGACGTCGCCTCGATGACGGCCTGCATGGTCTTCCTATCCATCCCCGGCTTTGTGCTCGGGTACCTCCTCATCTTCCTCTTCGCCGTCACGTGGCGCATCTTCCCGGTCATCGGCGGAGAGAAGACGCTCAGCGTGGCGGCCCTGTGGAGACATCTCACGCTGCCCGCGCTGTCGCTGGGCCTCGGCTATGCGGGCACGGTCGCGCGCATGACGCGGTCGACGATGGTCGAGGTCCTGAACTCGGACTACATCCGAACGGCGCGCAGCAAGGGTCTGCGGCAGTCCACCATCGTGTTCAGGCACGCGATGCGGAACACCCTGACGTCGCTCGTCAGCATGATCGGCGTTCAAGTCATCGTCATGCTCGGCGGCCTCGTCGTCACGGAGACGGTCTTCTCGCGTCCGGGATTGGGTCGCCTGTACTTCACGGCGGTCAGCGCACGCGACTACCCGCTGATGCAGGGAAGCATCCTTGTGATTGCCGTCTGCGTCGTGGTGGTGACGTTCCTCGTCGATCTCAGTTACGGGATCATCGACCCGCGGATCCAGTACACCTAGGGAATCACGGAAAACGGGGTAGCCATGAAACGGCTTCTGAAGAGCAAGATGGCTGCGGGAGGCGGAATCATCGTCATCCTGATTCTCATCGCCTGCGTCCTCGCCCCGTGGGTCGCCCCATACTCCGTCAAGGACTTCACCGACGACCTCTTGGCGCGCCCGTCGGCCACCCACCTGTTCGGCACAGACTCCTTCGGGCGCGACGCACTGAGCCTCGTCCTCCACTCCGGCCTGGAGACGCTGTCGATGTCGCTACTCACGCTCGTGATCTCCGCTTTCCTCGGAATCGTCTGCGGAGTCGTCTCCGGATACGTAGGCGGTTGGACGGACAGAATCCTCTCAATGGTCATGCAGGGGATCATGTCGTTTCCCTCGATGATGGTCGCCCTCCTGGTCATGGGGATCTTCGGAACCATCGGCCGCGCCTCGCTGATCGGCGCCATCTCGGTGACCCTCATCCCGCGGTTCTCGATGATCCTGCGCGGGGCAACGATCCCGGCGCGCGACGCCGAGTACGTCACGGCGGCCCAGGCCCTCGGCGTGTCTCGCTGGCGCCTCCTGTGGAGACACGTGGTCCCGAACCTGGTCACGCCGATGATCGTCGTCTGCAGCACGTACCTCCCGTCGATCATCCTGCTCGAGGCCTCCCTGAGCTTCCTGGGATTCGGCGCTCCTCCCGATGCACCGACGTGGGGCCGCATCGTCTCGGAGGGCGGGAAGTACTTTCGAATCGCTCCCTGGCTGGTCCTCTTCCCCGGCAGCGTGATCGCCGTGACCGTCATCGGCTTCAACCTTCTCGGGGAGGGGATCCGCGACGTCGTCGACCCGAGAGTCCGAGGGAAGCTGACCGCGAGGTCGGTGCGCTAGGCCCGAGAGCCCGCACCCGTCGTTGGAGAAAGGAGACATCCATGGAATCCACGCTGCTCCCGATGCAGGGACCCAAGGAGTCGGTCCACGGCAAGAAGGCCGTTTGTAGCACGGCCCATCCCATCGTGACCGACACCATCATGAAGACGATGAAGGCCGGCGGAAACGCCGTCGACGCTGCCATTGCCGGGAGCATGGTCCAGGCGGCCATCGAACCGGACATGAGTAACCACGCGGGAACCGTGACGTTCCTCTACTGGGAGGCCAAGTCGGGGAAGGCCTACCAGTTGAACAGCACCGGCACCCTCGTCCCGGGACTCGCTCCGTTCCGTCCTCTGCCCTCCGGACTCGGCATGCTCGTCCCCGCGGGGGTGGAGCCCGCGCCGTGCGCGTGCATCCCCGGCTTCATGCCCGGGATGAAGGCGTTGTTCGAGCGGTTCGGCACGAGACCGTGGGCGACGTTGTGCGAGGACGCCATTCTCTGGGCCGAGGAGGGGCACCCCGTGTCCTCCTTCGAGTTCGGCGTCCTTGAGTCGGAGATGCCGTCTCACGCGTACTTCCCGGAGAGCCGAGCCCTGTTCATGCCGGACGGCCACACTCCGCAGGTCGGAGAGCGGTTCCGCAATCCGAAGCTGGCCGCTACGCTCAGGCGCGTAGCGAAAGAGGGGCCGGACGACTTCCTCACCGGCGTGTGGGCGCAGCACTTCGTGAAGCACGCGAACGATCTCGGCTGGCCGATCGAGCTGCGGCACATGACGGCCATTCCGCCGCGCTGGCAAGAGCCGCTCCGCTATCCACACCGTGGGTACGAAGTCCTCCAGCTCAGCCCGCCCGAGCGCACGGGGTTGTTCAGTGCCTTCGTTCTCGGGATTCTCGCACACCTTGACGTCACCAAGCTCGGCCACTATACCGAGTCGGCGGAAGCCCTCTACTACATGGCCCACGCCCTTCGTTGGGTCGACAACGAACTTGTCTACCTGCAGGACCCGCTGATCTGGGACGTGCCGCTCGACCCGTGGCTGTCGGGCGATTACCACAGGATGGTCGCCGGCGTCCTCCGGCACAGCAAGCCGAAGATCGACCTGACAGAGCATCTTCGCCTGTACTACGGCGTCCCCCGCCTGGCGGCGACCGGGCTTCCGATCGCCGGTCCGGGAAAGCCGCGACCGCCAATCGGAAGCTGCGAACTCAGCATCGTAGACCCCGAGGGGAACTGGGTTCAGATGATGCACACGATGCAGTCGGGAGGAATCCCCGGTGCCGTCGTCGACGGCGTGCCCATGAACGGCTCCAATGCTGTGCCCACGATGAAGTCAAGACTCTGCGTCTCCGGCTGGCTCACCGGCGGCGGCCGAATTCGCTGCGTCATCGGGAACACCATCGTCCTCAAGGACGGCAAGCCTTGGCTGTCCCTGGGCACGCCGGGCAACGTGCACGTCACCGTGCCTCAGGTTCTGTCGAACATCCTCGACTACGGGTACGAGCCGTACGAAGCGAGCGTGCTCCCGCGGATGCTTCCGCTCCGCGACGACTACGTCCTCGAGATCGAGAGCCGGCTCCCGGCCAAGGTCGTGTCCGACCTCGCGCGGCTCGGCATCATCATCCACCCGTTGGCGCCGTACGACTACCACAAGGGCTCCTACCAGATCTGCTGGAAGCACCCGACGACCGGCACGCTCAGCGCCTGCACCGATCCGCGTCGGTGTGGGAAGGCGGACGGATTCTAGAACGCGCAGCACACCGCCAGCAACGACGGGCGCGGGAACCCGATCGGGAGTCCCGCGCCCGTTCCTGACCGTCCCACAACCCTCTGGGGCCCTCGCGCGGGCCGCAGAGCGCCCTCCCGAGAAACGTCTCCATCGCCTCCGGGCTACCGCCGCGATGCCAGCCACATGGATCTTGGGCCTCGGGCGACGGAGACACACGACGCGGAGCTGCCGCGCAGCCGGGGTATCCTTCCAGACATGCAGGACACGTCACGCGCTCGCTTCGTTCTGTTCGTTGCGTCCCTCGCGATCTTCCTTGCCGGTCTGACGGGTTCTTCGCTCAATATCGCACTTCCGTCCATCGGCCGCGAGTTCGGAGTCGGCGCCGTTGCGATCGGATGGGCGACAACCGCCTACTTGCTTGCGGTCGCTGTGGGTCTTCTACCCCTTGGCCGCCTCGCCGACCTTCGCGGACGAAGCCGCGCGTTCACCGCCGGCGCGGTCGTCTTCACGGCCGCTTCTCTTCTCTGTGCTCTCGCGCCGTCGTACCGCTTCCTCGTGGGGGCGCGGGCACTTCAGGGCTTGGGAGGAGCGATCCTGGTCAGCACATCGACCGCGCTCGTTTGCTCGGCGTTCCCGCCCGAGGAGCGCGGACGCGCCCTCGGCTGGAACACGGCCGCCGTCTACTTGGGGATGTCGGTGGGTCCGTTCCTGGGAGGCATCCTCACCACCCGTCTCGGTTGGCGTAGCGTGTTCGTGACCACCGTGCCGCTCGGCTTGCTCGTCGCGGTTCTCTCCGCCTGGCGGATTCGCGACGAGTCGAGGGAGCCCCGTGGAGCCCGCTTCGATGTCGTCGGGACGGTCATCTACGGGGCGGGAATCGCCGGCCTGATGATCGGGCTTGCCGGACTGCCGGCACGGCAGAGCGTCGCCCTTCTTCTCCTCGGCGCAGCCACCCTCATCGCGTTCGGCATCCGCGAGCTGCGACACCGCAGTCCCCTCCTCGATCTGCGGCTCTTCCGGACGAACCCCACGCTGACGCTGTCGAACCTCGCTGCGTTTGCGAACTACGCCGCCACGGCGGCCGTCGGGTTCCTGCTCAGCCTGTACCTGCAGTACAACCGAGGCCTGACGGCAGAGCAGGCCGGCCTTCTCCTGATCGCGCAGCCTGTGGTCCAGGCCCTCTTCTCTCCGCTCGCCGGCCGAATGTCC
Source organism: Candidatus Bipolaricaulis sp. (assembly GCA_028707055.1). Lineage (GTDB taxonomy): Bacteria > Bipolaricaulota > Bipolaricaulia > UBA7950 > UBA9294 > JAPLGD01. The sequence goes on from JAQTVA010000061.1 coordinate 7,255, forward strand.
GACCACGTCGCTCCGCGCATCGTCGCCTCTGCAGGAATGGCCATGACGACGCTCGGCCTCGCCTCCTTCGCCCTGCTCGGGCCCCGCACCCCGATCCCGGTACTCGTCTCTACGCTCGCTTGGCTCGGTCTCTCGTTCGCGCTCTTCTCGGCGCCGAACACGAACGCCGTGATGGGATGCGTGGATCGCCGGTCCTACGGCATGGCCTCTGCGAGTCTGGCGACGATGCGCGCCCTTGGCCAGATGACGAGCATGGCTGTGGCGATGCTCCTTCTGTCCTTGTACGTCGGATCCTCATCCATCAATGGAGGGAACGCGACCCGCTTCCTCGGAAGCGCCCGCGCGTCGTTCGTCGTCTTTGCCGGAATGTGCTTCCTCGGGGTGTTCGCGTCGCTGGCGCGAGGAACGGGAGGCATCCCGCCTGCCTGTCCCTCTTCGACGAGCCCGGACGACGCTCGAAGCTGAGGCGTTTCGTCGGCCGCCTGCGATTCCCCAGCACAGCGATCGACGGGGCTCGAGTGATGTCTCAGATTCCGTCAGCGTCCTCGTCGCGATGGGTTCCCAAGGTGGAAGTCCGCCACTGCATCCGAAGCCCCCGCTCGCGGCCGCTCCACTGGAGTCCGGGCCCGGTCTCGCTCGGGCGTCCGCAGACGGAGACGAAGCGCGGTCGACCAACGGGCGACGGCTGCCCTTCGGGCAGCTTGGGAGTTCGCTTCGCGGACTGCCGCAGGGTCTCCGCGGCCCACGGTGGGAAGCTGCGCGGATCCGAACCTCCCTACCGGGAGGCGCGCACCGTGTCGCGGATGGGCTGCAGGCTGAGTTCGTCGGCGCGATGGCAGGCGACGAAGTGCTCGTGACCGAGGTCGCGGTACGCCGGCACCTCGCTCGAGCACACGTCGATCGCGTAGCGGCACCGCGGGTGGAACGGACAGCCCGAAGGCGGCGCAATCGGGCTCGGCACGTCCCCCTCGAGGATGATCCGGTCCACCGAGTAGTCCGGCTCGGGAACCGGAACCGCCGACACCAGCGCCTCCGTGTACGGGTGCTTCGGCTCGACAAACAGCCGCTCCGTCGACGCCAGCTCGACGATCTTCCCGAGGTACATCACCGCCACACGGTTCGAGATGTGTTTCACCACCGACAGGTTGTGGGCGATGAACAGGTACGTCAGCCCGAACTCCCGCTGCAGATCCTCCAACAGGTTCAGCACCTGCGCCTGGATCGACACGTCGAGCGCCGACACCGGCTCGTCGCACACCACCAGCTGCGGGTCGAGCACCAGTGCCCGCGCAATCCCGATCC
>JAQTVA010000062.1 GCA_028707055.1 Candidatus Bipolaricaulis sp.
GTCGATGCCCTGCGCGGATCGCCCGTTCGTTGCCAGATCGCCGAACTCGAACGAGCGCAGCGGATGTCGCGTGACGAGGTGACGCGTTGGCAGCGGGAGAGGCTGGCGGCGATCTTGAACCACGCGCACGCCACGACCCGGTTCTACCGCGACCGGATTCCGCCGCGGGTCGACCCGGAGATCGCGCCCGACGTGCTCGCCAAGTTGCCGATCGTCGACAAGCGCGTCATCAAGGACCGCTTCGATGAGTTCGTTTCGTCCGCGTTTCGCCGCGACAGGCTCCGGGAGGGCCACACCAACGGCTCGACCGGCGCGCCGTTTGCGTTCTTCATGGATCGCCGACGGCGGGACCGCGTGCGGGCCGAGACCCTTTTCTTCGGCGGGTGGGCCGGGTACGAGCTCGGCGCACCCCATGCTTTCCTTCGACTTCTCTTCTGGCACCCGAAACCCCGCCTCCTGCGCCTTGTCGAGAATCAGGTCGTCCTCGAACCTCGGGGGCTGGGAGGCGCGGAGGCCGACCGGCTCCTTCGACGGATCGCCCGCTCGCGGGCCGTGACGTTGATCGGATACCCCTCCGTGCTCGATCGGCTCGCCCGCCGTCGTCTGGAGACGGGAAAGCCGGAGTCGTTCCCGATGAAATCGGCAATCTCGATCGGGGAGGTTCTGCTGCCCGACGCTCGGCAGACGATCGAACGTGGCTTCGACTGCCCCGTCTTCGAACGGTACAGCGCGACCGAAGTGGGGTACATCGCCCACGACTGTGAGGAGCACCGACTCCACCTCAACGTCGGAAGCCTGTGGATCGAGCTTCTTCGGCCGACGTCGCCCGCAGGCTCGACGGCGATCGACGAGTACCGGATCGTCATCACCGACCTCTTCAACTACGGGATGCCTTTCCTGCGGTACGAACTTGCCGACCGAGTGGTTCCCGACCAGAGGCTCTGCCCCTGCGGCCGAACCTCGCCGCTCCTGCGTTCGGTCCTCGGGCGCGTCTCGGAACGAATCACCCTTCCCGACGGACGCGACATCGAGGCGACCGGTCTGGGCGGCATTTTCGTCGACCTCCCCGAGATCCGTCAGTTCCAGCTGATTCAGCGCGCTTCGGATCGCTACGACATCGTCATCGTTCCCGAGCCCACGTTCCGCGACGCGGCGAGGCGCACCATCCTCGAGCGTGCGCGATCGCTGTTCGGCGAAGGAGCAGAGATCCAGGTCTCCCTCGTAGAGCGGATCGTTCCCTTGCCCGCCGGGAAGCGGGCCTACATCCTGTCGAGCTGCGAGCCGATCGCGGACGACCGGCGCCCGCCGAGTGGGGAGGCTCCCCCGCCGTCCGAGTGAACCGGGAAGGCCCACGGCTCTACTCATAGGCAGACCAACCGACGGGAGGGTTCGAATGGAGTGCACGGCGTGAGAACAGACGAAGCGCTGCTGCGCGCCGTGGCTCGCGGAGATCGCATCGCGTTCCACGAGCTGTACGAGCGACACGCGGAACGAGTCTTCCGGTTCGCCGTCTCCCTTCTTCGAGCCCCCCACCTCGCGGAGGAGGTGCTGCAGGAGACGATGGTCGCTGTGTGGAAGACGGCCGACAGGTTCAAGGGAGCATCGAAGGTGACGACGTGGATCCTCGGGATCGCCAAGAACCAGGCGTACGGCCTTCTGCGTCGAGAGAAACGCGGAGAGCGTACGCCGGACGACGCGGTGATCGAGCGCGATCCCTCCGAGATCGCCGAGCTCTGCGTTCGGGTCGAGGACGCGGTGGCGACGCTTCCGCCGCACCTGCGGGAGGTCTTGCACCTCGTGTTCCATGAGGAGATGACGCTGGGCGAGGCGGCCGACGTCCTCGGGATTCCCGAGGGGACGGTCAAGTCGCGGATGTTCCACGCGAGGAAGGCGCTGGCCAAGGTGCTGACATGAACGATTGCGAACACGTCCTCGAGGTTCTTCCCTGGTACGCCGTGGGCAAGCTCGGCGGGGAGGCCGCGACCTCCGTCTCCGAGCACCTTCGGAGCTGCGACGCGTGCCGACTCGAACTCGCCGAGGTTCTCCGGCTGCGGCACGGCCTGTCGGCCGGCGACGGTCCGTCGGGAGCCCTTCGCGAGCGGGTGTGGCGGCGGGTGCAGCTCGAAGCGGGGATCCGTGACGTAGCGAGGATCGACGTCGGTTCTCTCGCCATCGGGTTCCGGCTCGGCCTGAGCGCCCGCCGGTCGGCGCCGGTCCGCGCCAGCCTGCGCGTGATGGGACAAGAGGTACGGATTGTCGGACGCAAGCGAGGTCCGGCGCCGCAGGTGCAGGAGGAGTCGTGACGACCGTGCAGACATCCCCCGCCCGCGGGCCGCTCGACGTGCTGCGCTCGGCGAACATGGCGGAAGATGGCGTCCGCCGGGCCGTCGCGAGGCACGGAGACGGGCTCTCGTACGCCCTGGCGATGAACCTTGCCGCGGCCTACCAGCGCCTCGTGGCCGGTGGGATCCCATGCGAGGCGGCAATCCGAATCGTCGTGGCCCAACCGGCGGGCGGCGTGAGCCGACCCCACGATCAGGCCGACGCGGTGGTCGCGTTCGTCGAGCGGGCGGTCGGGCAGGGAATGGATCGTCCGGCCGCCATCGCGGCCGCCGTCGAGCTCTGGGCGCGGGACCCACACGGCCCTCGAGAGGTCGTGAACCCGATCGTCGCGTCTCGCGGGGGTCGAGAAACCGACGCAACGGGGCGTGGCGACCACCCTGGGCACACGCCGATTCGTGAGATCGCGGGAGTGAGGAGGAACATGACCGATCAGGAGAAGCGGAATGGGACGGAGCTCGAGCGCCTCAAGCTCGAGAAAGAGCGAGAGCGGCTCGAGCACGAACGGGAGAAGCTCGAGCTGGAGCGAGAAAAGCTCGAGCGGCTCCAAGAGCAGATGGAGGAGCGCATCGAGCGTCAGCAAGAGCGCCTCGAGGAGCTCGAGGACGAGCTCGAGGCCCGTGAGGAAGAGCTGGAGGAGCGGGAAGAGGAGCTCGAGGGACTGGAGGTCGAAGGGGCCGAAGGGATCCGCGAGGTTCTCGACGTCGTCTCCGAGCGGATCCCGAACCTGATGCGAGGCATCCAAGAGACCGTCTACTCGCCGGAGCACTTGAAGAAGACGTCGGACGCGATCGCAACGTTCTACAAGAACCTCGTCGACGCAGGAATGGACGAGGACCAGGCGGCCGAAATGACGAAGATGCAGATGGTGTTCATGCAGACTCAGAGCGGTCTTGGCACGACGCCGCCCCGCGGCGCCCGCATTCGCCACAGCCGGCCGCCCCGCCCGGCTCGACCCGCTCGATCCACTCGCTCCGAGGAGCCGGCGGAACCCCCCGAGCCCCACGAGGAGGACGAAGCCTAGTCAGGTTTCGGAAACAGTCCGCCGCGTAGTCTAGTAGGGAATCCGCACCGTCGCCTCGCGAGGGTGCGGGTTCACTCTCTACGAGCCTCTGTCGGCTCGGCGGAACGCGCCGCGCGCCACGACCGCGCCAAGAGACACGAGGACGGCTCCGCCGACCAGTTCCCATCGCCACGCAACCCCGAGGACGGCCATCGCGAAACCGGCCGCCACAATGGGGATCCCGTTTGACAGCGCCCCGAGCGTCGGGACGTCGCCGTCCCTCATCGCGAGGTCCCACAGCCAGTAGGCAAGCGACGTGGGAAGACACGCCATGTAGACGACCACCAGGGCCGTTCGCGCATCGAACCGCACCCCCTCCCAGCCGAATCCGCCAAGGGCGGTCCCGCCCAGAGCGGCCATGATCGCCCCGGCAGCGAGAAGGAAGAGGCCGACGGCACCACTGGGCACGGATTGCCGATGAACCCGCACGAGAACGGAGTACAGCCCCCACGCCACCCCGGCGACAAGGCCAAGTCCAAGCGAGACCGACGGCGCGCGGAACACCGCCGCTAGCTCCCGCACCCCACCGACGTTCGTGGATGCCGCAAGGGCGATTCCAGAGACGGCAAGGGCCGATCCGAGTGCGAGCGGGAGTCCGCGCGGCCTCGCGCGCAGGAAGACGATCGCGAACACGAGGATCATCGTCGGCCAGAGGTAGTTGGCCAGCCCGGCGGCGATCGCCTCGACGCGCGTCTGCGCAAGTCCCACGGCGCCGTACATCGCCACCATGTAGAGGATGAACAGCGGCCCCGTGACGGCGATGTGCGCGACGGAGAGCTTGCCGATCCACCCGAGGCCCCTGTAGCGAACGGTGGTCGCGGCGATCAGGACCAGGCCGCCGCAAACGAGCACGACCGCCGCCCCGGGGAAGGAGCCGAGCCGTTCCATCACGACGCGCGACGCCCCCACGGTCGTGGACCAGATCGCCATGGCCAGAAGGCCGAGGGCGGTCGCTCTCCGGGGGCTCTTCGCCGTGCGCATGCCGCATTCTAGCGGTTCGCGGCGTCTTCTCCGCGGCCGACGGCTCGGGTACTCTGACGAGCCATGGCAGGAACGATCGGCTCCGACGTCTCAGGCTCCTCCAACGTGTTCGACCGCATTCGCGCCGGCTGCCGCGCCGTGGCGGAGGTCTCCCGCTCCGTTTGGATCGATGAGGAGGCGCTCGTCCGTTGCGCCGAGAGCCAGAGCGCCCTTTTGGTCGCGCCTCCGCGATACGACGAAGAGGCTCACTTCCTCGGACGTCCCGACGACACCGTCGCCTACGTCGTCACCCTGGATGCCGTCAACTTCGGCTCGGGGTACTTTCCCCACCTCGCCAAGCGTCCGGGGCACTCGGGGTATTTCACCGTCGCGATGGCGCTCGCCGACCGCTTCCGCCGCCGCGGGCCGCTGACGGCGGGCGACCTCACGCGCATCACGGCGGGGGAGTGCGCCGAGCTGTTCGGCCAGAGCCTGCGCGACGCCGCGGTCCGAGAGTTGATGGGCCTCTTCGCCCACGCGTGGAACGACCTGGGGCGCGACCTCACGGAGCGTTTCCACGGTTCTTTCCTGCAACTCGTCGAGGCGGCCGGCGGCTCGGCGGAGCACCTGGTCGAAATCGTCGATGCGCAACCGTTCTTCCGTGACGTGGCGACGTACAACGGTCGGGACGTCCCGTTCTACAAGCGGGCGCAGATTCTCGCCTCGGACCTCGCCCTCGCTCTGCGGGGCGAACCGTGGGGGCGATTCCGCGACCTCGATCGGCTCACGATCTTCGCGGACAACCTCGTCCCCCACGTCCTCCGCATCGATGGCGTCCTGGGCTTCGATTCGAGTCTCGTCGCGCGCATCGAACGCGAGGAGCTGCTGGACGCCGGGTCGCGGGAGGAGGTCGAGATTCGGGCCTGCGCCGTGCACGCCGTCGAGCGCCTCGTCGAAGAGCTGCGAGCCCGCGGCCGTGCCGTCACCGCCCGCGACCTCGACCTTTGCCTGTGGACCCGGGGGCAGGCGCCTCGCTACAAGGCCCACGCTCATCGGCATCGAACCCGGTGCGTCTTCTACTGAGGGAGCGGCTCAGCGCTCCCGCCGGCCGTCGCCAGATCGCGGACCCGCTCCACGAGGCTCGGACCGATCCCGCTGACGGCGTCGAGGTCGTCGATCGTCATGAACGGCCCATACCGCTCGCGATACGCCACGATCCTTGCCGCGAGGACGTCGCCGACTCCGGGGAGACTCGCCAGCTCCTCGACGTCCGCCGTATTGAGATCGACCTTCGCGGCATCGCGGATGGCGGGCGCGATCACCCGAACATCCAACAGGGCTATGGGCCCGCTCGGGGTCGGCGCGGCCGTCCGCGGCTCCGGTCGAAAAACCAGCAGCCCAGACACGAGGAGACCTACCCCGACGAACAGGATCACGCCGCGCTGCTGCTGCCTTCTCCAGGCCTCCATAACCTACCCTCCCCCATGTTCGTCTCTCTTATATCCTTTGAACTCAAGCGAGGGCAAGGATGCAGAGTGCTCCGTGGGCGACCCGAGAAGAGCGATGATGACTCAGCTTCCGCGGTCGAGTTGCTCCTCCCACACCCGGAGCTTCTCGAGAAGGGAGTACTCGGTCATGTCCAGATGGATCGGGGTGATCGACACGTACCCCGCGGCCGTCGCCCCGAGGTCCGTTCCGTCCTCCTCGCCCACCGTGAGCGGATCCCCCGTGATCCAGTAGTACTCGCGACCGTGAGGGTCCTTCCCGGTCACGAGGTAGTTCGAGTACGCCTCCCCCCCAAGCCGCGTCAGCTTGACGCGAAGCGGTCGGGCCGCGGGGGCGTACGGGACGTTGACGTTCAGCAGGATCCCCGGGGGAACGGCCTCCGTTTCGAGCAGGTACGCGGCGAAGCGCTTCACGAACTCCGCCGCCCGGGCGTAGTCGATGTCGTCGCTCGGAGCCCGGACCGTGTCGTACGAAACCGCCACGGAGGGAATCCCGGCGCGAACGCCTTCCATCGCCGCGGCCACCGTTCCCGAGTACGAGACGTCGCGTCCGAGGTTGAGTCCCGCGTTGATTCCCGAAACGATCAGATCCGGTCTGTGATCGAGCAGCCCGAGCAGGGCCAGCGACACGCAGTCCGACGGCGTGCCGCTGGTTGCGTAGCCGATGCTCCCGTCCAGGAGGGGGACTCGGTCCACTCGGAGTGGCTTGTGAAACGTCCGGGTGCGGCTCGCCGCGGACCAGTTCCGGTCGGGAGCGAACACCTCGACGCGGCCGAGCGGCGCGAGCGCCGCTCTCAGGGCGACGAGACCCGGAGCCGCAATACCATCGTCGTTGGTAATCAGGATCGTCCTGCGCACGGGTTCGGAAGTCACGCGGAGACCACCTCCTCGCCGCCTTGCGGCTCACCGGTTCCGGAACGGAAGAAGAACAGCTGATTGTCCCCGTATCGGCGGTGGTCGACGAGCGTCAGCTCGCCGAAGCGCGGCACGAGGGACTCCAGTTCGTGGATCTCCGCGATCACGACGGGGTCGTCGGTGAGCAAACGTCCGTCGGCCAATCGATCAAGGATCTTCGAAACCAGCTCGTGATGGTACGGCGGCCCTACGAACACGAGATCGAAACGTCGACCCACGCGCGTCAACCGGTCGATAACCTCGAGGCAATCGCCTTCGACGACCTCCCCGACGGAGAGGAAGTCGAGGGCGTCGAGATTTCTGCGAACAATGGCGCACGCCTCGGAAGAGCGGTCGACGAACGTGCACGACCGCGCGCCGCGAGACAAGGCCTCGAGCCCGACGCTCCCCGTGCCGCAAAAAAGGTCGAGGAACGCTGCGTTGGGAACGAAGTCGGCGACGATGTTGAACAGAGCGCCGCGAACGAAGTCGCGCATCGGCCGGATCGCCGAGTCATCCCATTCGACCAGCCGGCGACCGCCTTTGGCCCCTCCGATGATGCGCATCTGTCCTCCTTGCCGCCGCGCGCATCGCGTAAGCTAGGCTCTGTACGCGCGTATGGCCGCGGGACATGAAGAAGCATAAGAGAGGGACCACAACCGATCAACTCATGCGAACCTGCGACGCCACTCACATCGCCTTCGACCTTGACTTCACGCTCTGCACCTACCCCCTGACGACGGCGCAGGTGATCGCCGAGACCTTCGCTCGTTGCTCCGTCGACGCCGACGCTATCGGCCCCGTGGAGGATCTGGCCGCCGAGTACGACGCGCTGTGGCAGGAGCTCGACCTGACGGCCGGCAGCGCCCGCGAGTTGCGCCTCGCGATCTGGTCGCGACTGCTCACTCTACGACGCCGCGACGAGTCCCTCGCCGCGACGATCGCGACCGTCTACGCCGAGGTCCGCCGGGAGACCGGCGTCCTGCTTTTCGAGGGCGTCGCGGACACGCTCCAGACCCTGCGCGACCGCGGCTATGGACTGGGACTTCTGACGAACGGTATCCCCGAGCTGCAGTGGGAGAAGATCCAGAGCCTCGACTTGGAGCGGCGCCTCGATGCCATCGTGGTCGCCGGCGATGTCGGGTGGTTCAAGCCGGATGTGCGCGCGTTCGTCGCGTTGCTCGATCGTCTCAGGGCCCATCCCGCCAAGACGCTGTTCGTCGGCGACTCCTACACCGGCGACGTCGTCGGAGCCCACCACGCGGGGATGCCCACGGCGTGGATCTCCCCCGGCGGAGCGGTTTGCCCGGGCCCCGTCGCTCCGGACTACGTTCTCGCCTCCGCCGCGGAGATCGGGAGGATCCTCCCATGATCCGACCCCGCGCGACCCTCGCCGCGATCGCTCTCCTCGGACTCGCCGTTTGGACGTCGCCGACGGCCGGCGCCCAGGCGCCCGAACTGCCGCGCGTGATGCCGTCGTTCAACCAGGCGTACACCGAAGGCCCGGGCGCCTGGGGCCTCGCACCGCTCGGCACTGCAGGCTGCCCGGACCGGATCGCGACGACGGGCTGCCTCGTCTCCGCGTTTGCGTGCGTCCTCGCGTACTACGGGATCGACGTCACGGTGCCGGCCATCGACTCCTGGACGGGGCGTTCCGAGGTCG
>JAQTVA010000063.1 GCA_028707055.1 Candidatus Bipolaricaulis sp.
TCCACCCGCGGTGCCGCTACGCGATCGACGTGTGCTCGAACGACGTGCCGGTGTACCGCGACCTCGGTCACGAGCACTTCGTCGCCTGCCATCGCGCCGACGAACTCAGCCTGCAGCCGATCCGGGATGTCGCGACCAGCGCGAAAGAGACCGCCTCCGCATGAGCGGCCTCCCTCGGTACGCTTTGCAGCGCCTCCTTCTGACCATCCCGATGCTCTTCATCCTGGTCACCGTCGTCTTCCTCCTCCTCCGCGTGATGCCTGGCGACCCCGTCTCGGCGATGCTCGGCGGGAAGAACGTCTCGGACGAGGTTCTCGCGACGTATCGAGTGAAGTTCGGGTTTGACCGGCCGCTTCTGCAGCAGTACGGCGAGTACATCAGCGGCATCGTGCGGGGGGACTTCGGACGGTCCATTCGAACGAACCAGCTCGTCTTGCAGGAGTTGGCGCGCAAGTTTCCCGCGACCCTGGAGCTGGCGATCTTCGGAATCCTCGTGTCTCTGGGCCTGGGTTTCACCACGGGCCTGATCGCCGCGGTGCGGGCGGATCGCCCGGTCGACCATGCGATCCGCGTCTTCCACATCGCGTCGTTTGCGATGCCCCTGTTCTGGCTCGGACTGATGCTCCAGGTGTTCTTCGCGGTGAAACTCGGGTGGCTCCCGGTGGCCAGCCGCCTGGGCGGTCGGCTGGCGTTCACGTTCAAACCGATCACCGGGCTGTACGCGCTCGATGCGGTTCTACGATGGGACGGAAAGGCCCTCGTCGATGTCCTGCAACATCTTGTTCTGCCGGCGTTCACTCTGGGAATCGCCCTCACGGGCTTGCAGGGACGCATCACGCGCGCGAGCATGCTCGAGGTGCTGGATCAGGACTACATCACGACCGCTCGGTCGAAGGGGCTTCATGAACGGGTCGTCCAGCTTCGTCACGGCCTGCGCAACGCGCTGATTCCCATCATCACCGTGTTCGGCCTCCAGTTCGCCGTCCTCATGGGCGGCGCGGTGTTGACCGAGACCGTCTTCTCGTGGCCGGGGATTGCCAGCTACCTGGTTCTGGCGATCGGCGCCCGAGACTACCCATCCATCCAGGGCAGCGTTGTCTTCATTGCGCTGTTCATCTCGGTCATCAACCTGATCGTGGATCTCCTCTATTCCGTGGTGGACCCCCGGGTGAGGTACTGACATGCGCCGAGAATCCGGAGCGTGGGCGGCGGCAGACGAAAGGGCTCATCGGGGCCCGCTGCACGCCGTCCTCGGTGTGTTGTCTCGCGGCCGGCGCGCCCTGCGCGGCCAGCACATCCTCACGATCGGGATCGCCGTCGTCGTCGCGTTTGTCCTGATGACTGCGTTGGCGACGAGGTTCCCGTCGATCAACGGGTATCACCCGACGTTGTACCGCACCGCGCCGCGCCTTCAGGGCCCTTCCGCCTCCCATTGGATGGGCACCGACCAACTCCAGCGTGACGTCTTCAGCCGCATCCTGAGCGGTGGGCGAGCGTCGCTCATCGTGGCGTTCTCGGGACTGACCATCAGCCTGGTCATCGGTTCGGTGCTCGGCTGGATCTCCGGCTTCGCGGGGGGATGGCTGGATCGCATCCTGTCTCTCGTGATGGACGCCATCTACTCCTTCCCGTCCATGATCCTTGCCATCGTGCTCGTGGCGATGTTCGGGTCCGGCCTCTCGCCGATGATCTGGGCCGTCGGATTCGTCTATGTCCCGACGTACTTCCGCGTCACGCGGGCCGAAGTTCTCCAGGTTCGCGAGACCACCTACGTCGAAGCCGTTCGCGCGGTCGGCGCTGGGCGAGTGCGGATCGTCCTTCGGCATGTCGCCCCCAACACGATCAGCGCCATCATGGCGGTGTCGTCGTTCAACCTGGCCGACGCGATTCTCACGGTCGCTTCGCTGTCGTTTCTTGGCTTGGGGCTTCCCCCACCGACCCCCGATTGGGGATACGACATTCAGAACGGCCAGAAGTACCTGCAGTCCGGATCGTGGTGGCTGATCACTTTCCCCGGGCTGATGATCATCACGCTGTCCCTCGGATTCGGGCTCATCGGAGAGGGGATCAGCGACCTGGTCAATCCCAGACGCAAGGGCAAGAAGCACAAGGTGTGATTTGACAGGGCCGCTCGCCAGAACTAGTCTGGAGTTGTCCCAGCGCAAGGTCCGGAGGAGCGGAAGGAGGTGACCGACCCCTCTGGTTGTTCGAAGCTCGGAATCAAATACGCACTGCAGGGAGGTAATCTCATGAGAAGGTTGGGAATTGCCGTACTCGTAGGAATCCTGGCTCTTGGTGCCTCGGCATTCGTCCTTGGCGCCGCGGAGCCGTTGATCATCGGAACAACGGACCGGGTGACGGAGCTGTCGTTCGCGAACAGCTACGACCACTTCACCTGGCACGTGCTGCGGAACACCACGAGCGCGCTGACGGAAGTGGAGCCCATCACGGGCAAGCTCATCGGAGGGATCGCGCAGTCGTGGGAGATCTCCGACGATGGCAAGATGTATACGTTCCACATCCGTCCGGGCGTGACCTTCTGGGATGGCGAAGCCTGCGACGCGGCGGCCGTCAAGTGGTCGCTCGACCGGACCATTCGGCTCGACGGGCCCGAGGGCGCCGTCGGCCTGATCAAGCCCTACATCGACCGCATCGAAGTGGCAGGACCCCTCACGGTCGTGATCTATCTGACGCAGCCGGACGGCGTCTTCCTGCTGCGCATGTCGAGCCAGATCGCCGCATCGCTGATCTACTCGCCGAAGAGCTCGCCGGCAGACGAGTTCGCGAATGGTCGCTACGCTGGAACGGGCCCGTATCGGCTGATCGAGTACATCCCCGATCAGCACGTGATCTACCAAGCCTATGACAAGTACTTCGGCGACGCCCCGAAGACCAAGGACGTCATCGAGAAGATGTACGCGGATGCGGCCACCCTGCGCGCGGCGATCGAGGCCGGCGACATTGATGTCGCGTTCCGAACCCTCTCGCCTCAGGACATCGAGGACATGCAGGGCAACCCGAACGTCGTCGTGAAGGCGTTCCCGCCGAGCCCCGGGATTCGCTACTTGTTGTTCAACGTGACGCAGCCCCCGGTGGATGTGGAGCAGGTTCGCCAGGCGATCTCGTACGCCGTCGACCGCGCTGCGATTGTCAGCCAGGTGTTCAGCGGGACCGTGACTCCAATCTACACCATGGTCCCGAACGTCGATCCGCCGTTCTTCGGTGCGCTGCCCACGTTCCCCGAGAAGGACCTCGACAAGGCGCGCGAGCTGCTCGCCATCGTGGGGTACGATAAGGCTCATCCGTTGGAGGTCAATCTCTGGTACACGACGACGCACTACGGAACCTTCGAAGGCGATGTCGCGACCGTCCTCAAGGGCAGCCTTGAGGAGACCGGGGTCATCAACGTGACGATCCAGGCCTTGGAGTGGGGAGCGTACGCCGAGCGCATGGGGGCCGGCGGGTTCGACATGTACCTCCTCGGTTGGCACCCGGACTACCTCGAGTCGTCGAACTTCCTCGCTCCGTGGCTGACGGAGGCGCCTGAGTCCCTCGGTACGTACTTCAACCATCATCCGAACTACGAGGCGTACCTGCGCCTGCTGCAGCTTGCCACGCAGACCGCAGATGAGGGAGTCCGGGCCACGATCTACGAGGCGGTCCAGATCCTCAGCACGCAGGACGTCCCGTGGATCCCGCTGTGGTCCATGACGGACGAGATGGTGGCGGCTTGGCGCACGGGTGTCCAAGGTGTGTACGTCGACATCACGATGGACATCAACGTCGCCGACATCTACAAGGGCTAGAAGCCGTTCGCTCGAATCGAGAATCTGCGGGGTCGGCGTCGCCGGCCCCGCTTCTCTTCCCGCGGCTCGAAGGACGCGTATACTTAGCACGGGGGTGGATCAGGGATGGAATACTCGCCGATCCTGGCGATCGCTACGGCTCTCTTCGAGGTCGCGGTGGCCGCGTGGGCCCTGTGGGGTCCGGGCGACCGCAGTGTCGTACGGACGACCGCTGCGATCCTCCTTCTCCTCGCGGGCTACCAGATCATGGAGGTCGCGATCTGCGCAAACGTCGATGCGTCCGGGGCCCTCCCGCGCCTCGCGTTTCTTGACGTCACATGGCTTCCGCCGCTGGGGCTGGTTCTCATAGCCCAGCTCCACCGCCCGAGGTCTCGTCTTCTCCACGCGGCCGGCCGGTCCATGCTCGCCGCAGCGCTTGGCATCGCATTCTGGATCGTTCTCGACTCGTCGTTCGCGACCGCTTCGGTCTGCTCCGCGGTCTACGCGCGCTACACTCACGCCATGCCGCGGTTCACGATCTACGCAGGGTTTTACTGGATCGGGCTTGCGGGCATGGTCGCCCTTTCTGGGTACGGCGCGAGGGCGAGCGCGGACCCGCATCGACGCCGGTTGTTGGTTCAGGTCCTTCTCGGGACCCTCGGGTTCGTCGTCCCGGCGGCGGTCACGTCGTGGTTCATCCCCGCGGCCCGCGGCGCGCTTCCGTCGGTCATGTGTCACTTCGCGCTCATTCTGGCGGTCTTCCTGGCACGGCTGATCGTCTTGGAGAGGCGTCAAGCGAAGGGCGAGGAGTCTCCGGCCCCGGCGCACGAACCTGCATGAGGGGACCGCTCATCGTGCGCGGGCAGGGGCGCCGCTCGGAGTCCTCGTCGGCTTCGGACGGACGTCTCTCGGAGGGATGCCATGGACGTTCGCGGTTACGAGACAGAACGGACGGCTCTTCGTGCCCTTGAGCCAGAGGATGCGACCCCGATCCAGGCGTACCTGAACGATGCCGCGCTCATCGGGTGCCGCCATCTCCCGTGGTCTCTCCAGGACGTCGCTCCCGTGTCTCGTGCTCAGGTGGCTGCAGCGATTGAGGAGTGGGGAAAGGCCAAAGCCGGGTTCACCCTCGGCATCGAGGCGAAGGCGTCGGGGCGGCTCATCGGCCACGCGGGGTGCGACTGGAATTGGGACCCGCACTGCCCGTCGCTGGCCGTGGTCATTGCGCCGTCCCAGCAGCGAGCCGGCCTCGGTTCGGAGGTCTCGCGCCTCCTGCTCGAGGTCCTCTTCCTCGAAACCCCGGCTCACACGGTGATCGGGTGGCTGACGAGCTGGAACGCGCCGGCGCTGGCGTTCGCCGCCGCACACGGCTTCTCCGAGTGCGGACGCATCCCGCGGGCGGGGCTCCGCGACGGAGCGTACTACGACGACATCGTGGTCGACCTTCTCCGGCGCGAGTGGCTCGCTCGCCGAGGCGGAGGAGGGCGAGATGGCGCTTGAAGGAGCACTCGTCGTCCTGCGTGAAGAGCAACGGGAGGACCAGAAGTTGTTCGCGGAGCTGCGCAACGATCTCGACACGCAAGCGTGGAACCTGGCGCTTCCGCCCTCCTACACCGAGGAGATGCATGTCAAGCGGTTCGATGCGATGGAGTTCTCCTACGAGCGCCGAAGCGCCAGGCTGGTCATCGTCCACAAGGAAACCGGAGCCTTGGCAGGCTACATCTCCTACACCGATCTCCAACCCCGGCTCTCGGCGTCGATCGGGCTTGTCGTCGCCAAGCCGTTCTGGGGCACCCGCGTCGCCCTGGATGCGCAGGAGGTCCTGCTCAGGTTCCTCTTCCATGAGTTGGGGCTTCGTGTCGTCCACTTGTGGACGCACAGCGGGAATCCCCGTGCCGTAGGCCTTGCGGAGAAGTCCGGGTTCCGCATCTCGGCGCGAATCCGCGAGGCGACGTACAGGAACGGCCGGCTCCTCGATACGCTGGTCATGAGCCTCACGCGCGATGGGTACGGAGAGCGCCACGCGGAGTTCCAGGACACGCTCCCCGATCCGACCGCCCTCCTTCGCCCCTGAAGAAGACGAAAGACGGGGAAGGAACCTCACCCGCCACACGCCCCACGCTCGTTCGGCGAGCACGGACTACTTTGCGTCCTATGAGAACATGTGGTCATGATATGGGTGGCCTTCCCCGCGTTACACTCAGCATAGAGTCGGGCGTAAGGAAACACAAGGCGCGGGGGAAGAACGAACCTTGGATGGACGGCTTGGAGCACGCCGGAGCCGGCTTGGCACTCAGGGCGTTGGCGCGCCCTCGAGAGGCGCGGTGCACCGTCGTCCGTCCGCGCGATGGAGAGCTACAGGCCGAGGGCGAGGCCGACGTAAAGCTGGTCGCGGGCATCCGAACCGATGAGCGGATAGGCGTAGCCCAGCGTCATGTGGACCTCCAACCCGAGCGGCCCAACGAGGGTCCACCGCAACTCGCCACCGGTCTCCAGTCGGAACCCGAGATCGAAGACGGGCGGAGCCTCAAGCCAGGTTCGACCTCCCCGCAGGAACAGAACGGGCGTGACGGAGTCGATCCGGGCGAGGTTGAGGAGAGAGTAGCCCCAATCGCGTACGGCCGGCGGCAGCACGACGTCGACCCCGGCGGAGGCCTGTCGCTGGCCGGTCGGCAGGTTCGCAAATCCATGGAGCGCGTCGAGCGAGAACTCGAACGGCGCCGGCAGCGGCCGGATAAGCCCTTCGGAGATCGACGCCGAGAGGTCGAAGTAGAGGAACGCGGCCGCGCGCAAGCGGACCATCCCGCGAGCCTCGCACGCCGCGAATGGCGCGTCGCCGAGTCCCGGGATTCCGAGGATGAGCGCCACGGAGCCGCCGCGCTCATGCCGCGGAAGCGCGGACGTCGATACGGTGAAGGAGGCGTAGGGGACAGGTTCCGCCAGGGATCCCACGGCGCCGAACGTCACGTCGAGCTTGCATGTGGGGTACCAGTAGCGGCCCGGGCTCCCGGTCTCCGGATGGCTGTAAAAGGACAGGATGGCTGAGAGCCGCAGGTCGAAGTCCCCCGCTCCCTCGGCAAGATCGAGACCAACAACCGACGCCATCGAGCGCAGCGACAAGCGCCGATCGATGTCGGCGGCGAATGCGCCGTAGACGTCCCAGCGGCGGAAGAACTCCCTCCAGTCCACGGTCGATGTGTCCACGGTGGCGTCAATGTGGGGGAACGCCGTGACGCTCCACTCGTGGTCGTTGCGGAACAGCCCGGACACGGTGAACGCGCTGAGCGAGATCAAGTAGGCATCGAGTGGCCGCCCAACCGCCGGCGCGTCCGGAGCGCGCCAGAGACCGTCCACGAGGACCTTCCGCGGCCAGTGGTTGTTGAACCGATTGCGGTCGGGGAGCATCTCCTCGGGGTCGATGTGGATCCGAACCACCGGGAGGCGCGTGATGAAGAACGGCACCGCGGCGGCCGCCCCGTCGCTCGAGATCCACGTCGCTCGCACGACCGAGCCGTTCGAGAGCGTCGCGGCGATGGCGACCGGAAGCGGGGGCCCCGAGCGGCGCACGCGGACGGTGGTCGTGTACTCGTCGCCATCCACGACGCACTCGAACCCCTCTACGGCGAGGTCGAGCTGCGCGTCGCCGATCACCCAATCCTCGAAGAACTGGGGATACAGCGCGTTTCCTGCCGTTCGCTCGACGATCTCACGAAACGTCGCCACGGTCAGCGTCCTCCCGCTCCAAGCCGCGGCGACTTCCCGCAGCAGCGCCTCGATCCCGTCCGTTCCGAGAACGCCTTCGAGGGCGCGCAGCACGAGGTACCCCTTCTTGTAGGTCCGCACCGTCGCGCCGTTCAGGTACTCCATGTCGCTCAACGGCTTGACGATCCCTTCGTCGAACCCCATCTTCAGGAGCGCGAGGTACGGTATCTCCACCATGTGCTGGCGCAGGTTGTAGTATCCAAGGACCTCCGACACGAGATCCTCGACGAGTCCGGCGCCCAGACCGGCGAACAGGTTCGGCTCGAATGCGCCGTACCGCGCTTCGAAGTACCGAATCGACAGGTACTCGGCGAACCCTTCCGACAGCCAGTTCTCGGCGTTGAAGTCCGCGCCCACGCCGATTCCCCACCAGAGATGGGCGACCTCATGGGCGAGGAGGTAGTCGAGGAGGCGGTCGTACATCCCCTGAACCGGCATGTCCTTCATCCGGGAAGCGAGCGAGCCGACGAGGACCATCCCGTCCGCGGCGAGCCCGTACAACCCTGGGGTTGGATCCTCAACGATGACGAGCCGTCCGGACGCGAGCGCCCCGAACCGCTCGTTGTACGCGCCGAGGATCTCTGGGACCCGAAACGCGGCCAGTTGCGCGAAGCGTTCGCCGCCGGGAAGAGCGACGACGTCGATTGGGATGCCGTTCCAGGTGGTGCTCACGACGTCAAGGTCGCGCCCGACGAAGAGGGGAACCGAGCGAACGGCGCGTTCGTTCGAAAGCGTGATCGTCGTCCAGCCGTCGGGCGTCATGGTTGAAACCTGTTCATCCGCCCCGCCAAAGGCTTGGTA
>JAQTVA010000064.1:0-6128 GCA_028707055.1 Candidatus Bipolaricaulis sp.
GTCGACACGGGCGCGCCGCTCACGCGGCGCGTGGAGAGCGTCCTCGAGGCGATCCTCCAGGCGCAGCGGGCGACGTCGAAACACCTGACCTTGCTCCAACTGGAGATCGCCCAACGGCGCCTGGAGGGCCGACTCGTCATCCTGCGCCCGGACGTCGGGTGGATCCGGATGTTCGGCTTCGAGTACGCCGAAGAGGCCATCCAGGCGGGCAAGGCCTCCGTCACCGCCCACCTGGATGAGCTCTATGAACTCGCCGGACTTCCCAGCCCGGCTACGGAGCCGCTGCGATGACGAACGGTCCGGCCACCCCGAGGCCCACCAGTCCGGCGGGGTCCGTCGCCACAACCTGCAGGTAGACCTCCTCCGCGCCGGCGAACGACGCTGAATTCCACAGGTAGCTGCCTTGGTTGGTGAGCGTCTCCGCAACGACGCGACGGTTCTCCCCCGCCGCGTCGCAGACGAAGAGCGAGACCTGTAGTGCAAGCGGGTCTCCATCCGGGTCCGTCGCCGACCATCGGATCAGGACGGATCCCGACACCGTGCCGCTCGGCGCGCCGATCAGAACCACACGCGGCACGGTTCGAAAACCGACGGTCGCCGAGTTCTCGGCCCCCGGTGTGCCGGCGATGGGCGTTCCCTTCGCGTCGAGCCCCGTCGCGGCCCGCTCGTTGTTCGTCGCCCACACGGCTACGCCCGCCGAGGGATCGGTCCGCTCCATCGACGCGTACGGTCGAGCTCCTCCGCTGCCGCTCCCCGCGGGCCATCCGGTTTCCGCGCACAGGACCTCATCGACGACGGCCCCGCTTGGATCCACCAGCCGCAGGTCGGCGCCGGCGTTCGACAGGCTCCCCTTGAACAGGAGATCCGCGATCACGTTTGACACCGTCTCGTCGTCCGTGCGTTCGAGGAGGTAGTAGCCGTGCGACGGGACGCTCGTCCGTCTCACCTCGATCGCCCCCTCGCCCGCGCCGTCCAGCGGGATCCTCGTCTCGCCCATCATGAGCACCCAGCCGGCCAGGTCGACGCTCTCGCCGCTTGCGTTGTACAGCTCGATCCATTCGTCCGTCGACGACGCGGCGGTGCCTCCCCACCCCACTTCGTTGATCACGACGGGGCCGGCGGAGACACCCACCGTCACGAGGACAAGACCAAGCACCCACAGCCCAAATCCCGTTCGCCATCTCGACATGTCAGCCTCCTTCTCTTCCCTTCCATGTAGGTAGCTGATCATAGTATACATGTTCCTAGCCTTCATGTCTCGGCGTCCCCTCATCGCACCTCCCCCCGAGGCTGGTTTCTCCGCGCGCGCTCTGCTCTGTATACTCGTCTCCCGACGAAGGGAGGCTTCATGACAGACCTCGCACTCTTCCGACGTGTCGCGCCGCTTCTCCTTCTCTTCTTCGCCCCGCTCGCTCTCCCGTGTTCGGCCGCCGCGGATCCGACGAGCTACACCCTCGCGCTCGACGTGAACTACGGCTCGGGGGAGTTCGAGGGCACGATGACCGTGGTCCACGCGAACTGCACCCCCAACGCCCTTTGGGAGCTCTTCTTCCGGCTCTACCCGAACTCGTCCACCCTCTACTCGGAGGCGTCGATCGAGGTTCTCGACGCACACGTCGGCGCCAAGCCCGTCGAGACGTCCCTGTTCGTCGACGACACCGTCCTGATGCTGCCGCTTCCCCAACCGCTCGAACCCGGCCAGACCGTGTCGGTCGCCCTCTCGTTCCGCGGCCGAGCCTCCCAGCGCCTGACCGTTCCCTCCCCTGTTACGCACGAGTACGGCATCCTGACCAAGACGCCCAACGTCCTCACGCTCACGTCGTTCTATCCTCTTCTGACCCCGTACCTCGATGAGGGTTGGGCGCTCGACCCGATCGTCGGCATCGGCGACGCCCTGTTCGCGGAGGCCTCGTCCTACGACGTCTCGCTGCGCGTCGATGCGCGCCCGACGCCGATCGCCACGGGGGTCCTCACCGACGCGACGCGAGAGTCGGATCGCGTCGTCTACCGCTATGCCGCCGATCACGCCCGCGACTTCTCGATCGTCCTCGTCGATGACGGCCGGGTCCCGCGGCGCGTCGAGGTCGCGGGGATCGGCATTCGGGTGTGGTTCCGCCCGGATCGAGGTCCGGCTGCAACGCGCGCGCTGGAGCGCGCAGGCGCAGCCGTCACGCTGTTTTCCGATCTCATCGGTCCTCTCCCCTACGACGAGATCGACGTCGTCGAGGTCCCTCTTCAGCACATCGGCGGCGTGGAACTGACCGGCCTCGTTCTTCTCTCGGAGACGTACACGGCTGACCCCTACGATCCATTCTTCGACATCCTCGTCTCCCACGAGGTGGCGCACGAGTGGTTCTACGCCGCGGTCGGCAACGATCCGGTGGAGTCGCCGTGGCTCGACGAGGGTGTCGTGACGTATCTGTCCAACGTCTTCCTCGCCGAAGCCGTCTCCCGGGATGTCGCCGCCGCCGAACGGCAGCGGTGGGAGCGCTCCGTCTCTCTGAGTCAGAGCGTCCACCCGGAACTCACGCTCACGGCGCCGCTCTACCGGTTTCCCGACAGCACGACCTACAGCGCATTCGCCTACTCCGGCGCCGCCGCCGAGTTCGCCGCGCTTCGCGATCGGCTCGGCGATGGCGCGTTCTTCGCCGCGCTCGCGGCCTACTACCAGGACTCCCTGTTCACGATCGCCTCGCCGTCGGATCTTCGAGAGGCGTTTGAAAACGCCTGTGGCTGCACAATGGATGGAGCGCTGTTCGCCGATCCGGGCTCGCCGTGACGTGCTGCGGGAGAAACCCGATCGCCCGTCAAGGTGTACGTACGGCGTCCTCATGGAGTCATCGAGCGAAGGAGGCCAGAATGAGAAGGAAGATCGGAACACTCCGGTGGCTTGCGGCGTGCATCGTCGTCGCGGGCTCCGCCCTCGTCGCCGTCGGGAGTCCCTCCGTGCTCTCGCCGGCGCTCTACTACCTTTTCCCCGCCGAGGGCATCGAAGTCGATGTCCAGACGTTGAGTGAGACCGCCTGCGCGGCTGGATATGTCGTGATCACCTTCTCCGGCGACACGGTGAACGCGGTCCGAGGTGCGGAGCCGGCGCAGGGAGACATCGACGCTCTCCTCGCCGAGGACCACGTTCTCGTCCTCGACGGCGATCGCTTCCTTCTTCACTCCCAGATCTCCGGAGTCTCGTACTCCCTCCGTCCCGCGGCCGGAGCCATGGAACTCGTCGTCTCTGCGGCTGAGGAGACACCGACCCTCGATGCGCTCGCCGCGATCATCGCCGACCTTCAAGCGATGGGGATTCCGGCGATGAACATCGACCTCGCGTCGTCTCAATCGTTCTCGGCAACGAGCCTGAAGGGTCCCGCCGTCCCCACCGGGATCGCCCTCGACCCCGCCCTCTACGACCTCGTCGTTGCCGCGGACTGGTTCGCGTACGCCGCTTCGAAGGGGATCCGGCTCTCCGGACTCCGGATCGAAGTCGTGATGGAAAAGGTCGCCGGGGGCGCGGTCCCCGCGGCCTTCGTGCCGTTCGTGATCTCGGAGACCGATCGATTGGCCAAGCTCATCCTGCCGGTCGATCAGCTTGTGGCGCTCGCAAAGGATGGCGCCGTCGGGTACGTGCGGCTTCCGCTGCAACCCGTCGCGCCGTAGGGGGAGTCATGAAGCGCATCCTTCTTGTCGTGGCCTTCGTTGTCGGGACCTTCGCGTGTTCCGCCTGGTCCGCCGACCCGCTGGTCGTTGGGATCGAGCCGTCCACCCAAGACGCGTGGCGGGCGCTCGCTGCGCAGTTCGAGGCGTCGACGGGCGTCTCCGTGAAGACCCAGCCGATCACACAGAACTCGATCGCGCAACAGGTCGTTCTTCAGGCGTACCAGAAGTCAGGAAAGCTCCACTTCGTGATGCTACAGACCGCGTGGACGTCCAACCTCTCCCGGTACCTCGTGGATCTGACCGAGATCGATTCCCCGCTTCGCGCGGGAGGCGTCAACCCCGTCGTCGTGGACGGACGGACCGTGGGTGTTCCGATCTCCTTCGCCGACGGCTGGTTCCTCGCCGTCACAGCCTGGCCCGCGGACCGCGGACCGGTCGTTCCGTTCCTCATCGCCGTGGCTGGTGGAGGCTCGACGACGGCAACGGTTGCCCCGACCGGCGTCGCTCCCGCCAAGACGACCGGGCCGAGCTTCATCCCCCCTG
Source organism: Candidatus Bipolaricaulis sp. (assembly GCA_028707055.1). Taxonomy (GTDB): domain Bacteria; phylum Bipolaricaulota; class Bipolaricaulia; order UBA7950; family UBA9294; genus JAPLGD01. The sequence continues at coordinate 4,198 of JAQTVA010000064.1, forward strand.
GGAAGCTCGCGGTCGCGCAGCACAACCCGAAAGTTGACGGGGCCCTGGAGAGTCTGGTCGCCGCCGCTCAGTCCGCGCTCAGCGCTGCGGCCACTTCGGTCCTCTCGGCGCTCCCGGCCACGGCGCGGGCGGCCGTCGACCACGTTGCGAAGGGACTCGGCGTCCCGTTCTCGGCCGATACCGCGACCGTGACGGTGGTCCTGGAATCGCGTCCCGGGCGGACGAGCACGTCCAATGTGGCGGCGCTCTCGGCCCTCGGACTGAAGGGGCCGTCCGTCAAGGCCTCCTCCTCCCTGATCAAGGTCAGCGTGCCGATCAGCCAGCTGGCGACGCTCGCCTCTCAGCTCACGGGCGTTTCGTTCATCCGCCCGCCGTACACGCCGCACGCCCTCGGCACGCCGAGCCAGGGCGTCGCCGCCATCGGAGCCACGGCGTTCCACACGGCCGGCTTCCGCGGGACTGGCGTGAAGGTGGCCGTGATTGACCTTGGCTTCGCCGGGCTGTCCGCGGCGCAGACGCGGGGAGACCTCCCCGCCGGCGCCATGCAGAACGATCTCACGGGGACCGGCCTACAGAGTGGGATCTCGCACGGCACCGCCGTGGCCGAGATCGTCGCCGATATCGCCCCCGACGCGCAGCTCCACCTGATCAAGATCGCCGACGAGGTCGACCTCGACCTCGCGGTGACGTACTGCATCGACAATGGCATCGACATCATCAACCACTCCTTGGGGTGGTACAACACGAACAACTACGACGGCACCGGAGCCATCTGCGACATCGCCCGTCGAGCGATCAACGCGGGCATCCTGTGGGTCAACGCCGCGGGGAACGAGGCACAGAGCCACTGGGAGGGCGCGTTCATCGACGGGAACGGCGACGGCTGGCACGACCAAGACATCACGCTCTACGTATCCAGCGGCTCACCGATCATCCTCTACATGACCTGGAACGAGTGGCCGCAGTCCAGCACGGACTACGACCTCTACCTCTACGACCCCAACGGAGCGGTCGCCGCATCGTCGACCAAACACCAGACGGGAACAGAAGAACCGACCGAGCTGGTGCAGACCACGGCGGCCCAGAGCGGCACCTACCGAATCCGCTTCCAGGGCGCCGGCTCGAGAAACCTCGAGATCTACAGCCTCTATCAGGGTCTGTCGCCGTACGTGTCGTCAAGCTCCCTACTTGCGCCGGCCGATCTCACCGAAGCCGTATCCGTCGGCGCGATCAATCACGCCACCTACACGACGGGACCGCAGGAACCCTACAGCTCCCAGGGCCCGACGAACGACGGGCGGACGAAGCCGGATCTCGCCTGCCCGGACAACGTCGCAACGGGGACGTCTCCGTACACGACGTTCCCGGGGACGTCGGGCGCCGCGCCCCACGCCGCCGGAGCGGCCGCCCTCCTGCTGTCGCGCCAGCCGACGCTCTCCGAGCCGGCGCTGCGCGCCCAGCTGCTCGCAAACACAGTCTCGATGGGAAGCGCCAACATCTACGGGCAGGGTCGGCTCTCCCTGCAGCCGCCCACCGCGCCCAACCAGGCGCCGACCGCGTCGTTCACCTTCTCGCCGTCGTCCCCGACGACCGGCACGACCGTCTCGTTCAACGCCTCGGCTTCGACCGATCCTGACGGGTCGATCGTCGCCTACACCTGGAACTTCGGAGACGGCGTCACCGGCTCCGGCGTCACCGCATCCCATGCGTACGCCGTCGCCGGCAGCTACACCGTCAGCCTCACGGTGCGCGACGACGACAGCGCCACGAACTCGACGACACGCACGGTGACCGTCGCCGCTGTGCCCAACCAGGCGCCGACCGCGTCGTTCACCTTCTCGCCGTCGTCCCCGACGACCGGCACGACCGTCTCGTTCAACGCCTCGGCTTCGACCGATCCTGACGGGTCGATCGTCGCCTACACCTGGAAC
>JAQTVA010000064.1:6228-8338 GCA_028707055.1 Candidatus Bipolaricaulis sp.
TCGGAGACGGCGTCACCGGCTCCGGCGTCACCGCATCCCATGCGTACGCCGTCGCCGGCAGCTACACCGTCAGCCTCACGGTGCGCGACGACGACAGCGCCACGAACTCGACGACACGCACGGTGACGGTCCAGACGCCGCTGGTCGCAGATCTCACCGTGGCCTCTCTGACGTACTCGCCGTCCGCTCCGGCTCTCGGCCAATCCATCACGTTCACGGTCGCCGTGGTCAACCAAGGAAGCGCCGGGGCAGGGCAGTTCCGCGTTCTTCTCGATAGCGGGACGTCGTCGACCTTCGTCTACGTACCGCAGCTCGGTGCGGGAGCGGGCCAATCGCTCACGATGACCCTGCCGCTCGCCTCGAGCTCGCAGACGTTCACGGCGCGCGCGGACGACCTCGGTCAGATCGCCGAGGCCAGTGAGTCGAACAACACGCGGAGCGTCACGATCAGCGCCGGCACGCCGCCGCCCACCGCGGAAGCCGGAGGCCCCTACACGGGAACCGCGGGCGCTCCCATCGCGTTCAACGGCTACGGCTCGGGCGGGTCGATCACCACGTACTCGTGGTCGTTCGGCGACGGCACATCGGCCCAGGGCGTCGCCCCCAGCCACGCCTACTCCGTCCCCGGCACGTACACCGCGACCTTGACCGTTTTCGGTCCGGGCGGACAGTCGTCCGACTCGGCCTCGGTCTCGGTCACCGCGCTCACGCCGCCGCCGACCGCGGAAGCCGGAGGCCCCTACACGGGAACCGCGGGCGCTCCCATCGCGTTCAACGGCTACGGCTCGGGCGGGTCGATCACCACGTACTCGTGGTCGTTCGGCGACGGCACATCGGCCCAGGGCGTCGCCCCCAGCCACGCCTACTCCGTCCCCGGCACGTACACGGCGACCTTGACCGTTTTCGGTCCCGGCGGACAGTCGTCCGACTCGGCCTCAGTCTCGGTCACCGCCGCTCAGCCGGCGCTCAATGCAACCGTGGCGCTGTCCAAGGCCACGTACATGATCGGCGAATCCATCTCCATCACGCTCACGACGAACCGCACGGCGTACCTCTACGTGTGCGAGGTGCGCGCCGACCAGCGCGTCCTGCTCATCTACCCGAACCGATACCAGCCGAACAACCGACTGCAACCCGGAACCATGGTTCTCCCCGGATCCGGCTACTCGTTGCGGGCCGCCGAGCCCGCGGGAAACGAAACGCTCTACCTCTTCGCGGCCACCGTGCCCATTCCAGGGTTCCCGACCTCGTTCGGTTCGGACTTCCCGGTTCTCAGCACGTCACCCACGGCGTTCCGCGACTCGGTTCGCGCGACGATGGCCTCGCTCGTGCCGGATGACGATCGCGTCTTCCGGTCCACGGGATTCACGATTGTCGCCGCACCGCCGACCACGGGCACGCTGCGCGTCGTCACGACGCCTGCGGGCGCCACGGTTCGCCTCGACGGGACGTCGATCGGCACATCGCCACTCGAGCGAACCAACACCCCGACGGGACAGCACACTGTTCAGCTCAGCCTGGCAGGATACGAGGTGGAGACTCGACAGGTATCGATCCAGGCTGGGGCCACGACGAACCTGACCGTGACGCTCACTCCGCTGGTGACGAACCAGCCCCCGACAGCGTCGTTCTCCTTCTCTCCAGCATCCGTCGCCGCAGGACAGACCGTGGTGTTCGACGCCACGGCGTCCTCCGACCCGGACGGAGCGATTGCGTCGTATGCGTGGACCTTCGGCGACGGAGCGACCGCGACCGGCAGCTCGCCGTCCCACGCGTACGCGGACGCGGGGAGCTTCACCGTGACGCTCACGGTCAGGGACGACGGAGGTCTCTCCCGATCCACGTCGAGGACCTTGGCGGTCACGGACGACCCAGCGTGGGTCGTCCCTCTGCCAACGGCTGTTGTTGTGGACCCACGGTCTCTTGCTGCAGGCTGGACCGACCACGCGTTGGCCCTCGATGGAGACCCGAAGACGGGAGCGATCGGCCCGGCCACCCGCAGTGAGTGGACGCCGTACATCCTCTTCAACGCTCCCGGCGGCGGGATTCAGTGCGACGGCCTCCGCTTCCGGTCTACGTTCATCCCTCCCTCGGTCATCTCAACACCGAG
>JAQTVA010000002.1 GCA_028707055.1 Candidatus Bipolaricaulis sp.
ATCTCCGCCACGAGCGCCGAACGCTTCAACTCGACGGCCGCGGCTGCCGTCGCGACGTCGTCGAAGATGCGCTCAAGCTCCTGCCCAGTCCCTGCTGGGACCAGATCCTCCAAGGACCAAGGTCCTGTCGTGTATCCCTCTCTCGCTGTGCGTTGCGTCATAGAATCTCCTCTTCTGAGTTCGGTGCGATCCGCATGTCGATGCCTTGACCAGCGAAGGGGTCAAGATCGAGATGCGGTGCACGTGTCTTGCGGGAGGAGCGACCCACGCAGCGGATGAGTCGAGGGGTTCTAGAAGAGGTTCTCTTCTCGGGCTGCGAGGGTAGCTTCCGACTCCGTAGTTGCAGTTCTGATCGTCGACATCACTACCCTCCTTTCTCTCGCGAGGCTGAGCAGCAATGAGCGCGCCATTCGAGAGTGCGTTTGACAGCAATCAGTATAGAGGCACCCAAGAAGCGGCACAAGAGGCGGCGACAGATCGAGGCGATCCTGCCCCGACAGTTGGCGAGTCGCACGCCGCGGGTTGCACGGCAATGTACGAGAGTGCAGGCGCCGGGAGATATCGCGGAGATCTCAGCGTCGATCGAGTGCTGCGCGTCCAGAGTACGGATAGACTGAGTCCGTGACGCTCGCACTCACAGGGGCCGACCGCGTCCCCGGTGGGCCATCTGGACGTCGCCGAGTGCTTCGGAGCATTACTGAATCTAAACAGGCCTTTCGTCCTCTCAGCGACCTGGTCGTCTGCTGGCGACGGCTTGCCCCTAGGTTGGTCGCTGCCGGAGAGGGGAGGGTAGACTGGGTTCGCACGTACGCCAAGTACCGTGCACTTGGTCGGGGGAAGAGAGTGCCAGCAAACCTGAGAGGGAGTCTCTACTATCTCGGTGCGATGCTAAGGGGGGCGGCGTGGCGCCGCCACCTCCGGGAGACTAGGGCTGCTGAGCATGAAGAGGTATCCTTGCAGTACCTGAAGGAGACGATCCGTCACGCGGTCACGCATGTTCCGTACTACGCATCGCTCGGGCTACCGCCGACAGCCGACATATCAACCTTCCCCATACTGACGCGGCGGCTCCTGCGTGAGCACTATGCGGATCTCCAGAGTCGCGACCGAGGAAGGCGAGGCTGGTCGAAGGCGTGCTCAGGCGGCTCAACGGGCGAGCCTGTCTGGGTTGTTCGTGATCGCGGCTTTCGGCACTGGGATCACGCCGCTGACATGTACTACCTCAGCATTCTTCTCGGAATGCCGATTTCCTACTACCTTAGCCACCATCGCTTGTCCCTCTGGCACCGTCGCGGACGAAGCCGCTCTTCGCTGTCGCCTGTTGACTGGGCCGCGGGGCTTCTCAAGCAGTGCACGTACCTCGAACCCTACACGGTGACCTCCGATGAGACACTGCTGCGTGACATCGGCACACTCAATCGTACTCGCCCTGTCGTGATCTGGGGGTATGCGAGTTCACTTCACCAGCTTGCCCGATTTGCCGGGCAGCGGAGTATCCCCCTCCACCGCCCGCGGTTCATCATCTCGTCCGTCGAAATGCTCTATCCCGCGATGCGTGAAGCGATTGCGCAGGCATTCGGGTGTCCCGTGTACGACAACTACGGCGCCACCGAGGTGGGACGAGTCGCCGCGGAGTGCACGCGCGGTCGCCTTCACGTTTTCACCTTCAACAACCATATCGAGGTCCTGGATCCTGCGGGGCGTCCAGCCGCCCCGGGGGAAGAGGGTCGCTTGGTCATCACACCTGTGCACAACCGAGCGATGCCCCTCCTTCGCTACGACATCGGAGACCTGGCCCGCGTGAGCAAGGACGACTGCCCGTGCGGCAGCCCCCTGCCCGTGCTCGGCAAGATCACAGGCAGGGTGATCGAGCGCTTCGTGACGGCGGACGGTAGGACCGTCTACGGCGGCTACTTCATCGCCATGTTCTACGAGCACGAGTGGATCTCGGAGGTTCAGGTGCTGCAGCAGGATGTGGACCTCATCACGATCTACTACCGGAAGATGCCCGGGTGCGTCATTCCCTCGCAGGCGATGGCGCAGATCGACGACGCGGTGCGCGAGGTCATGGGCGCGAGTTGCCGGATCGAGTGGCTGGAGGTCGACGCCGTCCCGCGGACGCCGATTGGCAAACACTTGCACGCACGCAGCCTGGTGTGGGAAGAACGCCAGCGTCGGGACATGTGACCGGTCTGCTTCTTGAGGGGCCGGCCGAGGGGTCTGTTCTTGGGGCGGAGGAGCCGAGGGCGTAATGGGATAGCCCGGGGACCGTGAGTCGACAGCACTCCCCACGAGCCCGTCCATGCGCAGCTCCGCCACTGACTGCACTTCGACGGCGGGACTGCTGTTCGGGACGCTGTCTATGGAATGGTGGAGCCTGGGGGACTCAATGTAGAACGCGTGTGACCATCGCATCATACTGAGCAATGCTCGCACGCGCTGTGTCGCCAAAGCCGCAAGCTGGTCCGGATACAGAGCTGCCAGCAGGTTCGGGTGATTTCGGGGTTGGTCGCTCAATGCGGGCGCATACCGGTTCTTGCCCATGGCCCAGTGTCAAGGGGCCGCATCGAGAAGGTGCTAGACTCTCTCCAGGTGTGGGCCGGAAGGCGGAGACGGGTCGAGCGCCCGCTGGGCCGGAGGGACAGGGAGGTGTCTCCCATGCGTGTTTGGCTCCACGAGATGGCAGGCAATGAGACCGGGTGGATGGCCTGGTGTCTTGATCTTCACGGGTTCGCGACATGGGCGAGCAGCGAGGCTGAGGTTCTGGGCAGAGTGCCGGCCAGGCTCGCGGAGTATCAGAGCTGGCTAGCCGAGCACGTGCTGGCGTGTCCCGAGATGGGAGGCGATGTTCAAGTCGTTGAACGCGTTCGGGGCAACGAGATCCTATTCTCGTGGGACTACGCACCATGTGGGGCGGACGAGATCGATCTCACCCTGCGCCTACTGTCTGCGTCTCGCAGCGATCTTGTGAAGACGATTGAGGTTCTTCCAGAAGCAGCCCTGGACTGGGATCCGCCCTATCAAGCCTTCGCAGAGTGGGCCACGTGGAGAACCATCCGGGCGATTCTGGCACACATAGCGAATTGCGAGACGCACTACTACCTCAGCGCGGTCGGCCACGAGTCTCAGCTTCCACCTGCTTCGCCCGATGGAGATTGGGCCACATTCCTTGTCGCTCACAGGGAGGAAGCAGTCGCCTTCCTGCGCCAGCTAGCGGCCTCGCCGGACCGAGCGCGTGTCTGTTTCGGCGATGACGGTGGTTGGTCAGTTCGCAAAGTGCTGCGCCGCCTGGTGTGGCATGAGCGACTCCACTGGAAGAGCATTCGTCGCATCGGACGGGACTTCGAGTGCTGCACCCGCCCCGGGGGAACTGGCGCGTCGCCGACTTCGTGAGACAGCTGCACAACATCTGCCTTGTGCAGTCGGAGTCAAGCTGAGCTAGACCTGCCCCTCGCTGCCGAGTGTGATGCGCATCACGAAGCCCCAAAGGACGCGAACAGCGAGCGGCATACAGGATCGTCCTCTTCCGGAATCGCCAGGATTCGTGCCTGACGGTGGACAGCACAGAGCAGTTGGCTCGGTCTGCGACAGCCAGATTCCTATGGAGCCTAGGGGATTCGAACCCCTGACCTCTTGCATGCCATGCAAGCGCTCTCCCAGCTGAGCTAAGGCCCCGGTGTCAGTCTCATTCTACCAGGGGCGCTCGAAGCGCTCAACGAAGTGGGCGGAGCGCTGTTCGTTGGGCTCGTAGGGTTCGTTGAGTTGTGAGGAACTGGGTTCGCGGTGCGGGAAGGTCAAAGGCGTTCGCAGTGCGCGGTGCGCAGTGCGCGGTTCTCTCGGTTCGTTGAGCTCGTAGGGTTCGTTGGGTTCCGCGGGGGCAGCTGCGTCCGTAATCCGTGGTTCGGAGTGCGCGGTTCGCGGTTCGTAGTGCGAGAAGGTCAAAGGCGTTCGCAGTGCGCGGTGCGTGGTCCGGGAAGACGAGAGGCGTTCACGGTTCGCGGTTCGCAGTGCGGGGCCCGAGACCGCGTAGCGTCGGGGCTTGCCCCGACGGCGGCTGTGCAGGCAGGAGAGGCTCAAACGCGCGGCTTGGTGAGGATCAGATCTACGGCTTCGGCCAGGTCTGCCACGGTGTAGTCGGGTTCGGCGACGGCCTTGCCGTCTTTGCCGGCGAAGCCGGTGCAAACGAGGATGGTGCGACAGCCCGCTCGGATGCCGGCGAGGATGTCGGTCGTAGCATCCCCTACCAGGACGGACTTGCGCAGGTTGATACCGAGGTCGTCGCGCGCCTTCTCGAGCATGCCGGTGCCGGGTTTCCTGTCAGCGCAGTCCTGCGCGTACCTTGTGACCGTCCCGCCGGCGTAGTGGGGACAGTAATAGACGGCATCGACATGCGCGCCTTCGGCCGCGAGGAGCTTGACCATGCGCTCGTGGATCCGAGCGAGGTCATCCTCAGTCAGGTAGCCGAGGGCGATGCCGCCTTGGTTGGTGACGACGACGACGGGGATGCCGGTACGGTTGAGGCGGGCGACGGCGGCCGCGGCGCCGGGGAGGAGGTTGAAATCCTCGGGTTCGTTGACGAACCCGGTCTGGTCATTCAGGACTCCATCGCGATCTAGGAACACCGCGGCCACTTTCTCGGTGCGCCAGGGGTGGCCGCCTTTCGATCGCGATGGGTTCCCGGTGTCTTGGTTCACAGTAACTCCGTATGAACCCGAGACGATCCGATCCCGGTCATGGCTACTTGACAACGAGGGTGACGATCTTGTTGGGGACGCCGATGGCCTTCAGGACCTTCTGCTCGCCGATCCGGGCGCGAACGTCGTTGTCCGCAAGCGCCGCTTTGGCCAGCCGGTCGGCGTCGGCGGCGACGTCCGCGGGGACGAGGACGCGGGCACGGACCTTTCCGTTGATCTGTACGGGGATCTCGATCGACTCTTCAGCGAGCGCGGATTCCATGTACTCGGGCCAGCGAACCTCGAGCGGCGAGCCGTCGTGGCCGATCCGCCGCCACAGCTCTTCGCCGAGGAACGGGGCGAGCGGCGACAGGAGCAGCACGAGGCCGTCGATCGTCTGGCGCAGGAGTGCGGGGTCGGGTTTCGCGCTCTCGGCGTAGGGGGCCAGCTCGTTGACGAGTTCCATGATCGCGGCGACGGCGGTGTTGAAGCTGAACCGCTCCTCAAGGTCCTCGGTGACCTTCTTCACGGTCTGGTGGTAGCGGCGCCAGAGGGCTCGGCCGGCTTCGTCGAGCGCATCGGGCCTGGGGTCCGCGCCGACGGGAGCGAGGTCGTCCTTGTGGCCGACGATGAGTGTCCACACGCGGTTCAGGAACCGGTACGAGCCGCGGATCCCTTCCTCGGACCAGTCGATGTCGCGGTCCGGCGGTCCCATGAACAGGGTGTACACGCGCTCGGCGTCGGCGCCGTAGCGGGCGATGATGTCGGCGGGGTCGACGGTGTTCCGCTTCGACTTCGACATCTTGAGGCTCGATACGACGAGCGCCTCGCCGCACTTGGGGCACGTGTCGCCGGCGGCGACTTCGGTCGGGTGAACCCACCCGTGCTTGGCACAGCGGTACGCCGGGTGGCAGATCATCCCCTGCGTGAAAAGGCGAGCGAACGGCTCCTTGAACCCGACGTGGCCCATATCGTAGAGGGCCTTGGTGATGAAGCGCGAGTAGAGCAGGTGGAGGATTGCGTGTTCGACGCCGCCGACGTACTGGTTGACGGGGAGCCAGCGGTCGACGTGCTCGCGGACGAACGCGTGCTCCGCGTCCTTGGGATCGATGTAGCGCAGGTAGTACCACGACGAGTCGACGAACGTGTCCATCGTGTCGCCATCGCGCTTCGCCTTCCCGCCGCACTTCGGGCATGGGGTGTCGGCGAACCCGGGGATGTCGGCGAGTCCCATCTTGCCGATCGTCTTCGCCTCGGGGAGGAGCACGGGGAGGTCCTTCTCCGGCACGGGGACCTCGCCGCACTTCGGGCAGTGGACGATGGGGATCGGCGCGCCCCAGTACCGCTGGCGCGAGATCAGCCAGTCGTGGAGGCGGTAATTGACGGCCTCCTTGCCGGTTCCGTTCTTTTCGAGGAAGCGGGTGACCTCGGCCTTGGCACGCTCGCCCGGCGTGCCCGTGAACTCCGCCGAGGCCATCATCGCCCCGTACTCGGCGTGGAACAGCACGTCGCGGTAGAACTTGCAGCCCCAGAGCATCTCGAGCACGGAGCGGTGCTTTCCGCAGCCGTGGTAGAGGGCCTTGCAGCGACGGAGGATCTCGGCGTCGGCGGCCACGGAGTCGAGGGCGATCTGCGTGTCCTCGAACGTGAACACGAACCGGTGGCCGACGATCTCGTTCGAGTGGCCGTGGGCGATGCACTCGCGCATCGCGCGGGCAAAGGCGTCGATCTGCTTCTCTCCGCGTAGGGTGACGAACAGGCCGTCACCACCCGCCACCTTCTCGGTCGTGTACTCGATCGACAGGGCCTCCAGGCGCCGCGGGAAGTCGGCGCACACCGACCCGGGCCAGACGAGGCTCTTCGCCACCTCGTCGACGCGGGCGAGGACGGGAATGATCGGGAGTCCGTACTGGACGGCGAATGCGAAGTCGCGCTCGTCGTGCGCCGGGACGGCCATGATCGCGCCGGTGCCGTACGTCATCAGCACGTAGTCGGCGATCCAGATGGGGATCTTCTCGCCGTTCACGGGGTTCACCGCGTACCCGCCGGTGAACACGCCCGTCTTCTCCCGTTCGGTCGACAGACGGTCGATCTCCGTGGCGCGGATCGCGCGGTCGCGGTACGCAGCGACGGCGTCCCTCTGCTCCCTCGTCGTCAGGCGGTCGACGAGCGGGTGCTCGGGGGCGAGGACCATGAACGTCGCCCCCCACAGGGTATCGGGGCGCGTCGTGAAGACGACGAGGTCGTCGCCGGTCTCGGCCTTGAACGTCACCTCCGCGCCGACGCTCTTCCCGATCCAGTTCTCCTGCATCTTGACGACGTTTTCCGGCCAGCGCTCGAGCTGGTCGAGGTCTTGAAGGAGCCGGTCGGCGTAGTCGGTGATCTTGAAGAACCACTGGGTCAGCTCGCGCGGCTCGGGCGTCGTGCCACACCGCTCGCACGCTCCGCCGACCACCTGCTCGTTCGCGAGCACGGTCTTGCAGTTCGGGCAGTAGTTGACGACCGCCTTCTTGCGGTAGGCGAGCCCGCGGCTGAAGAGCTGAAGGAAGAGCCACTGGGTCCACTTGTAGTACTCGGGGAGGCAGGTGGTGACCTCGCGCTCCCAGTCGAATTGGACGCCCCACGCGCGGAACTGGTCGCGGGACTTGGCGATGTTGGCCAGAGTCCACGCGCGGGGATGGGTGTTGTTGTCGATCGCCGCGTTCTCGGCGGGGAGGCCGAACGCGTCCCATCCCATTGGGTTCAGAACGCGATAGCCGCGCATGATTTTCGTCCGGGTGAAGACGTCGCCGATGATGTAGTTGCGGCCGTGGCCGACGTGCAAGTACCCCGAGGGATACGGGAACATGTTCAGGTAGTAGAACCTGTTCTCTTTCGCCTGGGTGTCGACGCGGAAGAAGCCCCGCTCCGACCAGGTACTGTGCCATCGCTCTTCGATGGCGTGGAAATCGTACGCCTCAACGTTCTTGCCGGCCATGGTGTCTAGACTCCTCGTGCGAAGGTTTCCGCTTCGTCCAGCATTCTCGCGACCTCTTTCGAGGTCCTCATCTCACAGTACATGCGGAGGATCGGCTCCGTCCCCGACGCACGGAAGAGGAGCCAGCCGTCGGCGAACCGGAGCTTCAAGCCGTCGAGCGTCTCGACGGCGCGTACCGCCTCGCCGCCGAACCGGTCGGGCGGGTTCGCCTTGAGTTTCTCGACGACCGCGATCCGCCGCTCGATCTCGATGTCCCGCCGGCGGTACGCCTGTGGACCGAACGTCTTGTGGAGCGACGCGACGAGGTCGCTCGCCTTCTTCCGCGACGTCGCGAGGATCTCGCACAGGATCATCGACCACAAGACGCCGTCCCGCTCGGGGAGGTGCCCGCGCATGCCAAGGCTCCCGCTCTCCTCGCCGGCGATGAGCGCGTCGTGCGTCAGGAGGTGCTCGGCGGCGAACTTGAACCCGACCGGGGTTTCAATGATCTCAAGGCCGTACGCGTCGGCCATCCGGCGAACGAGGTCGGAGAGGTTGAACGAGACGACGACCGGCCCGCGCAGGCCGCGCTCTTCCACCAAGTACCGCAGGATCAGCGCGTAGGTGCGGTGGGCGTCGATGAACGCGCCGGTTTCGTCCATGGCGGAGATGCGGTCTCCGTCGCCGTCGGTAACGACGCCGATCAGCCGGTGGCCGACGCGCGGTCGACCAGCGCCGGTGGCGCGGTGGGGGCCTAGGGATCGGATGACGGCGCGGAGCGGGATCAGGTTCTCTTCGAGCGGCTCGGGTTTGCGCCCACCGAAAAGGACGTCACGCGATCCGCGAACCTGAGTGTAGGCCACGCCGGCTTCGCGCAGGAGCTCGCCGACGTACCCGAACGCGGAGCCGTACATCGAGTCGACGACGGGGTGGATCTTCGACGCCGTGAGCCGGCTTCGGTCGATGAGTTGGCGAATGCGGTCGAGGTAAGGGGTCCGCAGGTCGACGCGCTCGATCGCCGTGTCGCGCGGCGCACGGGGTACGGCGTCAGGCAGTCGATCCTCGACGCCGCGCGTGACCTCGTCGATCGCCGATCCGCCGTATTCGGACTTGATCTTGAGTCCGTTGTACTCCGGCGGGTTGTGGCTGCTCGTGAGCATGATCCCCGCGGCGGCACGGCGGGCGACGACGGCGTAGGAGACGGCCGGCGTCGCCACGAACGTGTCGCTGACGACGACGGGGACGCCTCGGTCCCGCAACACGCCGGCGAAGTGAAGGGCAAACTCCTCCGAGAGGAATCGCGTGTCGTACCCCACGACCACTCCACGTTCGGCGGCGCGGAACTCGCACCCCCAGTCCCGGTAGATGCTGGCCGAACGGCGGTCCGGAGAGCGGAGGTAGTCGGCCACAGCGACGGCGACGCGGCCCACGTTGTCGAACGTGAAGTCGCGGGCGATGACCCCGCGCCACCCGTCAGTTCCGAACTTCACGTCGTTTGCGTCCCCGCGGCGTGCCACTGGGCTCTCCTTGCGATGCGCGCGACTTCAGGTGGATTCGCTCGACGTTCGGCGGGAGCGTCAGGTCCTCCCGCCGCAGAATCGACTCGAGGATGTCGAAGGGGATGGAAGTCTCGACCCAAATGGAGTCGATGTCGACGACGCCGTTCTTGACCGGGATGCGGGGCAGTGCGCGTTCGACCGCAACCTTGTAGGACGCGAGCAGGGCGTCGTCGGTTACGTTCCTCTCTTCGTTCTGTTCGTTCATCGGCAACCTCGAGGAAGCGGATTCGTCCTCTCCGACGGGGTCTCGGACAAGCGTTCGAGAGGGGTCGAAGACGCAGATCCCGTACGGGCTTGCGCTCGGGATGATACCACACGACGGGGAAAGATGAAAGAGACGGTTCGCGGTTCGCAGTTCGGGAAAGGCGAAAGGCGTGCGCAGTTCGCAGTTCGTTGAGTTCGTTGGGTTCGTTGAGACAAAGGGCGTGGTGCGCAGGATGTTGAGTTCGTTGGGTTCGTCGGGCCGAGCGCGCGGTGCGAAGCGCCGAGAGGCGTCCGGGATCCGTGGTCCGGGTCAGAACCTGTTCGGTGAGTTCACTGAGTTCATTGGGTTCGTTGGGGCGCTGGGTTCGTGGGCGGGGAAAAGCCAAGGAGCGGAGCGAGGCCGGTGTAGGGTGGCCGCGTGGGGTGTGGTACAATGCGGTTTCATCTTGAGGGGGATGACGTTGACAACACCGCTTCGGTGGCTGGTCACTCTGGCCATCGTTCTTCTGGGGACTGGCTTTGCGTCATCGGCCGCCGACGGCGTTTCGAGGATCGCGCCGTCGCTTCGGGCCTTCTTGGCCGCGGGAAGCGACGCGACGGCGAGGGGGCTCGGGGACCTCTGCGAGGTTGAAGTCTCGCCGACCGGGGAAACGCGGCTTCGTGTGCTTGTGCGCACGACGGAGCCGCTCGCATCGTCCTCTCTTGGCGCCCGAGTGGGGTTCTCCGGGGATGAGATCGCAACCGTGGCGGTGTCGGCCGCCGGTCTCGAGCGGCTGGCGGAGGACGAGCGCGTCATCTACATCGAACCCTCACGGAAGATGCGCCCAACGGTCGACGCGAGCGTGCCCGCGGTGGGCGCCGATGTCGTCCATACAGCGATTCCTTCGGTGCTCGGCGAGGGCGTCGTGATCGGCCTCGTCGACACGGGGATCGACTACGAGCACCTGGACTTCCGTTTCGATGAGGATGGGGACGGTACCGAGGAGTCGTCCCGAATCCTGGCGATCTGGGACCAAACGTACGGCCTCTTCGGGGCTGAGTACGACCGGGACGACGTCGAGTCGGATCTTGCTTTCGGGCATGGGCCGAGCGAAGGGATCGTCCGCGAGAAGGATGCAAACGGGCACGGAACCCACGTCGCGAGCATCGCGGCCGGGGATGGCTCGTCGTCAGGGTACGGGTTCGTCGGCGTCGCACCGGCGGCGTCGATCGTCGCCGTCAAGACGACCTTCTACACGGCCGACATCCTTGAGGGGGTGGAGTACATCCTCGACAAGGCGGACGCGCTCGACGCGCCGGTGGTCGTGAACCTCAGCCTGGGCGGGCACGAGGGGCCGCATGATGGGACATCCCTGTTCGAGCGAGGGCTGGCGGGACTCGCGGACGGCACGGGCCGCGTAATCGTCGTCTCCGCGGGGAACGAGGGGGATGAGGAGATCCACGTCTCGGGGACGCTGCAGAGCGGCTCCAAGGCTTTCCGAGTCAAACCGGACACCTGGCAGTTTGAGCTTTCGCTCTGGTATCCCGGCGATGCCCGGTTTGCCGTGACGGTGACGTCGCCTTCGGGGGCGACGGCGGTTGCCCTGCCCGGGGCATCCAGCGGGTACGTCGCGACGCCCGACGGTGTCGCGTACGTGGACAACGCGGCGGACGGAGTGAACCCGAACAACGGAGATCGCGAGGTCTACCTCCGCCTGAGCGGGGTCGCCGCAGGCGCAATCTGGACCGTGGCGGTCCGCCGGCTGTCCGGAAGCGGGCGTTTCGACGCTTGGGTCACGTCGACGGGCTCGATCGTCAATGGAGACTCGGTGTCGACGATCGACGAGCCGGGGAATGCGGAGGGCGTGATCACCGTCGGCGCGTGGACGACGAAGTCGACGTGGCCGTCGAAGGCCGGCGCGCAGGACTACACGTCTTCGCACGAGGTCGACGGCCTCTCGGGCTTCTCGAGTCAGGGTCCGACGCGCGACGGGAGACTGAAGCCGGATCTGGTCGCACCGGGCGCGTGGATCTGCGCGGCGCTGTCGACGAGCGCCGCGGCGTTCGACTACCTCACCCATCCTGACGGCGTGCATGGGATGCAGCTTGGAACGAGCATGGCGGCCCCGCACGTCTCGGGAGCCGCGGCCCTCCTCTTGTCGGTCGACAGGACACTGACCGTGGGGAAGATCCTTACTGCGCTCACGTCGACGGCGACGCGCGACGCGTACACGGGCACGACGCCGAACATGCGGTGGGGGTACGGGAAGCTCGCCGTCGTGGCGGCTCTCGAGAACCTGGAAGCGGAGGAACCGCCGCTTCCGCCTGTCGACGTTCCCGAGATCGGGTTGGAGGAAAACCCAGTGTCGGGCGAGGCGCGGTTCACATACGTCCTGCCGAACGGGACGGGGATGGCTGTCCTTCGCGTGTACACGGTCTCAGGGATCCTGGTGTTCGAGGCGGATCTCGATGTGGACGACGATGCCTACACATGGGCCCTCGTGTCGCGCCATGGTGAGCCGCTGGCCGCGGGGCTGTACCTGTACGTCGTCGTGACGGACCGCGGCGCGTCGGAGGTGGGAAAGTTGGTGATCCATCCGTGACGCGACGGCGCCGCTCCCTGTCGTTTCTGTGTGTGCTGGCCGTCGTCGGCGCCGCTCTGGTCGGGGTTCGAGCGGCGGCCACGGAAGCCCTCGGGGATCTTTTCCGCGTCGGCGTATCGGCGCGCGCACTGGGGATGGGGGGCGCGTTCACGGCGCTCGCCGAGGACGAAGCCGGGGTGCTGTACAACCCGGCGAAGCTCGCCGGCCACCGCGGGCTTGGCCTCTCGTCGCTCTACGCATCCCAGTTCGGAGGGGTGACGCAGGGGTCGGTGATCGTGGCCGGTCCGTACGTCGGCGGCGGGATCGTGTTCCTCGACTCGGGACTGATCGACGACGGAGAAGACGGCTTCCGGTACGCCAGCCGGGCGGCGCTGTTCGGGGTGGGAGTCCCGGTGGGGCCGGCTGCCATGGGCGTCGGTTGGCGATTCCTGAGCGTCGCGACCCCATTCACCGGAAGCGGTTGGGCGCTCGATGCCGCGGTCGCCCTGGACATTGAGTTCCTCCATGTGGGGCTGGTGTACGAGGCGGTGGTCTCGGCGCCGATGGCCTACGAAGGCGGTGCGCGGGAAGAGTGGGACTCCGGGCTGCGCTTCGGTGTGGCGACGTCCCTGTCGCCGGCGGAGGGCGTGGTGTGGACAGCGTCGTTCGACGGGACGGGACTTCTCGGTCCGGCGCCCGGGATCGCGGCCGGAGTCGAGGCCTGGGTCGGCGGCGTCGGGGCTCGCGTGGGGTACGATGGAGCAGGGATGACGTTTGGGCTTTCGGCGCGGTTCGTGGGGCTCGAAGTGGACTGGGCCTACGCGGCGAGAGATGATCTCGGAGACAGTCACCGGATTACGCTTGCGTTGCGCTTCTAACTGCGTGGTGCTTATGGGAAAGAGATGGATCGTCATTCTCGTCGTCGCCGGGATGGCTCTCGTCGGAGCCGCGGTGTACGGAGAAGAGGAAGGGTTCGCCGTCTCGAGCGGCGAGGGAGCGACCCGCTTCACGGGCAGCTACAGCGGCCGGAAGACGTGGACGATCGGCTTCGGATTCGGCGACGCCCTCGCGCTGGCCTACGCAGGCCTCTCGTCGGGCTCGATCTCGCTTGAGCAGACTCTTGCGGTGGACATCGAGGCGACCGCCCTCGGGGTTCTGCGCGTCGAGGCGCACTTCGACGACCAAGAGGACGAGAGTCTGCAGTCACTGTCCATCTACCTCGACACGGAGCGTCTCGACGGTGTGGCCGGCGACTTCATCGTCCCAGACATGGGCAGTTTCTCCACCTACTCCCGCAAGCTCAAGGGAGCGCGCCTCGACTACCACTGGGGCATCGCGACGATCACGGGTATCGCGTCGAAGCTCGAGGGCGTCACGGAGTCGAAGACGTTCACCGGGGAGACAGCCGAGCTCTACGTCGTATTCCGAAGAGCGGACCCGGACAGCGGTGAAGCGGCCTCGTACCTGGAGAACCTCGAAGGGCTGGCGTCGTTCCCGCTCGTCTCCCTGTACGTCGAGGAGTTCGCCGACGTGCGGATGATCCTCGACCTGTCGAGCGGGTTGCGGAGCCTCCTTGCGGAGTACGGTGTGAGCGAACTGGCGGACGCGCTCGAGGGGTATGAGGGGAAGGATCTCCTGACGTCGGAGTTCTCGGTGATCGGAGACGATCCTGAGTACCTCGTGCTGCGAGCGGCTCCGGTGACGATCCTGCGGCGAACGATCAAGGAAGCGATCGAGGCGTACAACGACGAGGTCGACGGGGAGATGGTGTACCCGTTCTCGTCCGGAAGCGACGCGGAGACGCAGTTCCTCGCCGAAGTGCTCGCGTACGCGTCGATCGCGGTCCACGGGGACCGCTACGGCGTGCGCGACGCGGAGAGATCCCTCCACTTCGACCTTGGGGAGACCGATGCCATCGCGGAGTCGCTCGAGATCGAGATCGATCCGGACGGCTCGGGGTACCGTTGGATCAGCGAGGCGACGTGGCCTGACTACGGCGTTCTGGTCTACGAAGAGGAAGGGATCCTCGAGATCCGTCTCCCCGAGGAGACGGTGACCCATCCCGACGCGGCGCTGCGGGTCACGGTCTCGTACGAAGTCACCGGCGGCGCGTACAGCTTGGGTTTCTCGGTGGTCCCGGGGACGGAGCGGATCACGCGGAACAGCGTGCTCCTCGTCCGGGACATCGACTACTCGATCGATTACGAGATCGGGTACGTCGTGCTGTTCACGGAGATCGGCGCGACCGACGAGTTGACGATCGAGTACGAGCGGTACGGAAGCGGGTCGGTGGATTACGCACGCTACTTTTCGGGAGTCACAGTCGATATTCCCCTGCCGGGGTTTGCCCTCGACCTGTATCTGCTGCAGGCGAGTGACGACTCCGGATCGATCGACGACAGAGAGAGCGTCAGCACGATGCCGAACCGGCAGGTCGTCGCCGGGGCGTCGGGGGTGCTCGAGCTTCCCGACACCACCGCGAAGTTCGACGTCGGGTACGTGAACGACCGGTATCCCTACGACGACAACCAGCGGACTCCCCTGCGAAACCGAGTCAACGCACTCGCTTCTGGCTTCGGCTTCGTCCTCGTCGGCCATGACGCGGGGTTCAGCGTGCTCTCCGACGGGGAGTGGCAGGCGTACGACAGCGGCGACGGTCTGGCGGGGCGTTCCGTTCGGGCGATCGCCCTGTCCGACGCCTACGCGTTCCTCGGCACGAACGGCGGGCTTTCCGTCGTGGCGCTGGACGGGATCTCGCCGTTCGACCACGCGTCGGGTTGGACGGAGTTCTACGACAGCGACGGGCTTCCGGACTCGTCGGTGCGTGCCCTTCTCCTCGACGGGGGCACGCTGTACGCAGGCACCGACGCCGGAGTCGCCTCCGTCGCCGTGACGCAGATCGAGGATGCCAAGGCCTGGGCCAGGCTCATCGGAGACGAGTACGGCGCGGTGACGGCCCTTGCCCTCTCCGGAACACTGCTTTACGTGGGGACGGAGAGCGGGCTCATCACCTATGACCGCGTAACGCACGCGACGGCCGTCGTCGCTGGGACATCCGGCGTCGCCACGCACGCACTGCACGTCGAGGAGGACGCGGTGTACGCGGCGTCGGCCAGCGGCCTGTGCAGCTACGTCGACGGCGTCGAGGTAGGATGGATTGTGCGAGGGGTGGCCGTGTACGCCGTCGCGTCGCGGGACGGCGACCTGTACTACGGCACCGCGAACGGCATGGTCCGGGTGTCGGATGGAACAGCCTGGCATGCGGGCTGGGTCGTTTCGGCCATGGCGAGCGCGGAAGACGGGGTGTGGGCGGGCAGCGAGGCGAACGGCGGATATGAGCTCTGGGTGTGGAGGCTGGCCGACGGCGAGGTCGCCTACGACGCGGACACGATGGAGGTCAGCGGCGCCAACCCTTACAAGTACGAGGACACCCCGAGCGACGAGCATATGGCGACCGGCTGGGTCGTGAGCGGCTCGTTCGATCACTCGTCCGACGGGTTCTCCCTCTCGGGCACGGTGGACCGGGTTCAAGAGGGGTATCGCTCGATTGGCGAGCGGTCACGAAGCGACGGCGGCGGGTGGACCCTCGACGGATCGATCGCCCTCGGCCCGAGCGCGAAACTCGAACTCGCCCACAGCTACGAGATGAGCGACCTGACGACGAGCCAGCGGGTCGCGACGTTGGAGAACGACCTCTCGTTCACAGGGCGGTTCGGCCCGACGATCGTCGTGCGCCTCCACCAGGAGAGCGAGGACGCAAGCCGGAGCGTGCACGGCGCGGAGACGGATCAGGTCTCGTACAGCCTCTCCGTGGACGACAAGCTGTTCGCCGACACCGTTCGGGCGACGATCGACTGGAAGGAATCGTTCCTGTGGGAAGAGGGCTCCGCCCCTAGCCGGAGCGCCGTCTTGGCCTCCGGCGCCTCGTGGAGCTTCGTGCCGGGATGGACGTCCACGTTCTCGTGGCGTCGCCCGGTCTACGTGTCGGGAGACCAGTGGTCGGGCAGCGAGAGGTTCACGTGGGGCGTCGACGGTGCGGCGACGTTCGCCGGAGTCCAGGTCCTGTCGGAGTACGACGGCAGACGGACGCGTTCGTTGCCGAACGGCACGGCGACGTTCGATCACACCGGGCGCGTGCGCTTGGCCGTCAGTCCGTTCACGTGGCAAGGCGGCAAGATGACTCCGAACCTCGACCTGTCGGGAGAGTGGGACGACGGCGAGGTGTCGCTGACGGGAAAGCTGAACCTTCGCTCCGTCTGGGCGTCCCTCTCGGGGCGCACAGCGCTCACCGTAGGCGTCACGGGGCTCGGCGAGAGCGTCGAGCGGTGGTCGGAGAAGGTAACATCGACCTGGAGTTACACCGGGATCGCTTCGTTGCGACCCACCCTGACGTACTCGGCCAGCCGGGCGACGGCGACGTACGGCGACGGCACCGATGAAACGACGAGCCACTCGCTCTCCGGGCGGGCGACGTGGAGTTCCCCGCGAGGCGACTCGGACACCGTCGCGGCCACGGTCCGCTGGCAGTCCGGCGACGAGACGGACGTGTCCGTCTCGCTGGAGAACTCGTACCAGCGGGACATCACCCCATGGATCTCGAGTCTGGCCTCGCCGCAGTCTGCGAGCCAGGTCGCGGTCCCAAGCCCGTACCCGATGGTCACGGTGGGATCCGACGTCGCGGCGGATTGGGACTACGAGGACGAGGCTTCGGACGCGCGTTGGACGGTCTCCGGAGATACGACCGTCGTTCTGTCGACGATGTGGAGCGCGTCCCTTTCGGTGGTGTACTCCGGCGGGTGGACCGAGTCCGGCACATGGTACCACGGCGCCTGGTTTGCCCTGACCGTGGCGATCGACTTCTAGGTGGGCTAGCCGCCGCCGATCGGCGGAAGAAAGGCGACGGCGTCGCCGTCGGCGAGTTCTGTGGCGTTGCCGGTGAGAAACCGCACGTTCCGCCCGTTCACGAGCACGTTCAAGTACCCCTCAGACACGCCTCGGCGCAACGCATCGGCGAGCGTGGGGTCTTTCTGATCGAGGATCGAGAGCAACCCGTCCACGGTCGTGCCGGGGAGGATGGGTACGCGCAAATTCGAGCGATCCTCGCGGTCGCGCAGACCGCCGAAGACCTTGACCGTCACACTGGGGCCGGCTTCTTGGGATGTCGTCTTCTCTTTCTCTCCATCCATCGCTCTTCGGGTATACCCGGCGCCCGCGGGCGATGCAACCCGCGCCCGGCGTCCACAAAGCAAGACATCGGCCGGACTCAGCTGTTGTCGGCCCCGGAGTGCCGCTATAATCCGCACTATCCTTTCGAAGCGGGAAGCAGGCGTCGGTGGACAAGTCAAGGGTTCTGATCTGCAGCGCGTGGCCGTATGCCTCCGGGATTCCTCACCTCGGGAACCTCGTGAGCTCGCTCCTTTCCGGCGACGTGTTCGCACGCTACTACCGCCTGCGCGGCAAGGACGTCGTCTACGTCTCCGGGACCGACGCTCACGGGACGAAGATCGAGTTCGAGGCTCGGAAGCTGGGGATCACGCCGCTCGCGCTTGCGACGCGAACCCACGAGAGCATCTGTGCGATCCTCGAGGCGTTCAACATCCGGTTCGACAACTACACGACGACGGAGTCCGAGACCCACAAGCGGTTCGTGCGCGACATCTACCTGGACATGGAGAAGAACGGGTACATCCGAACCCAGCTCGAGTCGCGGGCGTACTGCAGGCGCTGCAAACGATTCCTTGCCGACCGGTTCATCAGCGGAACGTGCCCGCGCTGCGGCTCCGCGGACGCCTTGGGCGACCAGTGTGACTCCTGCGGCTCGATCCTCGAGCCGGAGGAGTTGGTCTCGCCCACCTGCAGTTTCTGCAACGAGAGCGACATCGAGTTCCGCGAGACCAAGCACTGGTACCTCGATCTTCCGAAACTGGCGCGCCCGTTGACGTCCTACGTTCGATCGCGCGGGTTCCAGGGCAACGTCCACCTGTTCACCCAGCAGATGATCGACGACGGCCTGAAGCCGCGGGCGATGACCCGCGACATCGATTGGGGAATTCCGGCGCCGTTTGAGGGCGCCGAGGGAAAGGTCATCTACGTCTGGGGCGAAGCCGCCCTCGGCTACGTCTCCGCGACGATCGAGCACCTCGGGTGCGACGGACGGTGGAAAGAGTTTTGGTTCGGAGACGACGTTCACCAGATCTACACGATCGGCAAGGACAACATCCCGTTCCACTCGCTCATCTTTCCCGGACAGCTGATCGCGTCGGGACGCGGATACCACCTTCCGGATCAGATCGCGGCGACGGAGTACCTGAACTGGATCGGCGGCGAGGGCTTTTCCAAGACCCGCGGCGTCGGGCTCTATTGCGATGAGGCGCTCCGCATGATGGGCGCCGAGCTCTGGCGCTTCTACCTGCTCTACAACCGCCCCGAGGCGCGAGACGTCAACTTCTCGTGGGAGGAGTTGGAGAAGGCCGTGAACGGCATTCTGATCTCGAACGTCGCCAACCTGATCAACCGAGTGCTGTCGTTCATCCAGACGCATCAGGAGGGGACGATCGCCGACGTGCCCACGGACGCCGAGGTTGTCGAGCAGCTGGAGAAGGCCGTCGCGGCATACGAGAAGGCCGTCGACGAGGGATTCCTCGGAGCTGCGCTGCGCGGGGCCTGTGACCTGGCCGTGTTCGGCAACGAGTACTTCCAGCGGAAGCGCCCGTGGGCGACGAACGATGCCGCGGCCGTGGCGAGCGCGGCGGATCTCGTCAAGGGGATCGCGATCCTCCTTCTGCCCTACGTCCCCACGTTCGCATCGGCCGTGCTGCGCGTCCTGCGCATCGACTCGCCGGCGTGGAGCGATCTCGACCGGCGACTCGGGGGAACGAGAGTGGCCGACGATCGCGTCCTCCTCGAGCGGATCGACGTCGAGGTCCTGCGCGAACAGGTCGTGGCGAAGCCGGCCGCGACGGCGGCGGAGCCCACGACGGTGTCGTTCGCGGACTTCTCCAAGCTGGATCTTCGCGTCGGCGTGATCCGCGAGGCGGAGCCGGTGGCCGGGGCCAGTCGGCTGTATCGCCTCACGGTCGACCTCGGGACGGAGGCGCGGACGTGTGTCGCCGGAATCCGAGGGAGCTACGAGGCCGGCGAGCTTGTCGGAAAGTCCGTGGTCGTCGTCACAAACCTGGAGAGAAGGACGATCCGCGGGATCGAGTCGGAAGCGATGCTGCTTGCGGCTCAGGGGACGCCGCTCGCCCTCATCGGCCCGGAGCGACTCGTCGATCCCGGGACGCCCGTAGGGTAGCCTGTTGCAAACGTAGACCGCGACAGCTAGAATCGGACCCAGATTGGGGTGAACCACCGATGTATGCAGTGATTGAGACCGGAGGAAAGCAGTACCGAGTGGAGCAGGGGATGCTGCTTGCCCACGAGCTCTTGCCCGGCGTCGAGGTCGGGGAGACGGTGGAGTTCGACAAGGTGCTTCTTCTAGCGAAAGATGATGACGTGCGCATCGGCACGCCGTACGTCGACGGCGCCAAGGTCGTCGGACAGGTCAAGGAGACCGGGCGCGACGACAAGATCATCGTCTACAAGTACAAGGCCAAGAAGGGGTACCGGAAGAAGCAGGGGCATCGCCAGGACTACATGGCGACCTCGATCACGTCGATCGAAGGCTAGGGGGACGGTTGGGAGAGGTTCTGGTCCAGCGGGATGAGGCGAACCGGATCGTAGGGTTCGTGGCTCGGGGGCTCTCGCCGGAGATGCTGCCCGGAATCGGCGTGTTCCAGCTTCTGCGAGCGGGATCTGCGGCGCTGACGGAGTATCTGCACGTCCCGACCGACAGCTCCCTCTCGGAGGAGATGTACATTGCCGTCGACCGGAGCGATCCGCACCTCGCGCGCGAGGTGGATGCGGTTCTCGAGATGCTGGCCATCGGGTTTCGCCTACTGGAGAGGGATTGCCCCGACGACCTCATGGTCCGCGACGCGGCGGTCGGCGTAGAGGTTGTGTAAGGAGATAGAGATGGCGCACAAAACGAGTACCGGGTCCACGCAGAACGTCCATGACAGTCCGGGTCAGCGGCTCGGCATCAAACGTTTCGGTGGCGAGTGGGTGGAGGCGGGAGCCATCATCGTCCGCCAGCGGGGAACGAAGTTCGCGGTCGGAACGAACGTCGGTATTGGACGGGACTTCACGATTTTCGCCACCGCTCCAGGGTACGTTCACTTCGAGGGACGGGGCAAGAAGCACATCAGTGTACTGCCCACCGCACAAGCCTCCTGACCTGTCGACCCGCGAGTCCTTCCCTGTGACGATCGATGTTTCTTGACGAGGCGACCATCCGCGTGCGTGGGGGGCGCGGCGGCAGCGGAGTGGTTCACTTCCTCTCGAGCCGTCACAACCCGCGGGGAGGTCCCGACGGCGGGAACGGCGGCCCCGGCGGCGACGTCGTCCTGCGGGCGACCCCGAGCATGTCCACGCTGTACTCGTTCCGGAACCGCCCGCTGTTTGCGGGGCGCGACGGGGGGAGTGGGGCTCGAAACCGCCAAAACGGCGCGGCGGGAGAGGAACTGGTCGTCCACGTCCCCGTCGGAACCGTCGTCCGAGGCCCGGACGGCGAAATCCTCGCCGACCTGGCGCTTGCGAACGACGAGGTGATCGTCGCGCGGGGAGGAGAGGGCGGTCGCGGCAACTGCAGCTTTGCCTGTTCCACGCGAACGACACCGCGACTCCGTGAGCGTGGGCTTCCCGGCGACGCGAGGCTGTTGCGCCTCGAGCTCCGGCTGATCGCCGACGTCGGCATCATCGGGTATCCGAACGTCGGCAAGTCGAGCCTGATCTCGGCGATCTCCGGGAAGCGCGCCAAGGTGGCCGACTACCCGTTCACGACGCTTGTGCCGAACCTCGGCGTGGTGGATGTGGACGGCCGCAACCAGTTCGTCGCCGTCGACGTTCCGGGACTCGTCGAAGGGGCGCACGAGGGGCGAGGGTTGGGCGACCGCTTCCTACGGCACATCGAGCGGACCCGGGTCCTTCTCCACATGGTGGATCTGGCCCGACTCGACGGGCGCGATCCGCTCGAGGACTACCATCGGATCAACCACGAGCTCGTCTCCTTCGCCCCGGCGCTCGGAGCGAGGCCGCAGCTCGTCGCGGGGAACAAGATCGATCTCATCTCCGGGGAAGAGGCGGAGGCGCTGCGGGAGCGCTTCGCAGCCTTGGGTGTGGAGCTCGTTCCGATCTCGGTGGCGACAATGAGCGGTGTGCGGGACGTCGTCCAGCGCGTCTATCGCATGCTAGTGGAGGAGCGGGAGAAGGAGCTGTTCGCGCCCGCGCCGCTCCGGCGGCGCGTGTACCAATTCCACGGAGAGACCGGATTTCGTGTGGAACGGGACGAGAGTGGGTTCCGCATCACCGGGCAGGAGGTGGAGACCCTGGCGCGAAAGCTGGTCCTCACGTCCCGCGATGCGGAGGAGTACTTGCGGGACCGGCTAGAGAAGATGGGCGTGACGAAGGAGCTTCGGCGCCTGGGGTATCGCGCCGGCGACGCGGTGCGGATCGGCGAGGTGGGGCTTGCATTCGAGCTTGAGGAATAGGGTCGGGGTCCTCGGTGGAGCGTTCGACCCGCCGCACAATGCGCATCTGGCCGTCGCAAGAGCGGCGTTGCGGCAGTTCGAGTTGGCTCGGGTGATCTTCGTTCCGAACGGCATCCCACCGCAGAAGGCCCCGACCGACGGCGTCACGAGCGAGGACCGGTACCGGATGGTTCGCCGGGCCATAGCGGGCCGCGCCCACCTCTCCGTGTCGCGGATCGAGATCGATCGGGACGGGCCCTCGTACACCATTGACACGATCCGCGCAATGAAGGAAGATTGCCCCGAAGGGGTCTGCTTCATCCTCGGAGCCGACCAGTTGTTCGCGATTGAGACATGGAGGGAGTCGCAAGCCCTGTTGAAGAGCGTGCCGTTCGTTGTTGCGCCTCGCGCCGGGGTTTCGCTCTCCTTTCTGGAGAGGCCGCCGTTTGACGTCGCGTCGATCCACGTGCTGGAGATGGACGAGGTGGACCTGTCGTCGACGGAGATTCGCGACCGGGCCGCGCGGGGTGAGTCAATCGAGGCGTGGGTTCCTCGGAGTGTGGCGCGGTACGTCGAGGAACACGGGTTGTATCGAGTAGGAGCTGCGGTGAGATCCCACGGAGCAGGAGGTCAGGATCGATAGCAAGACGTTGCGTGTGAACGAGCGGATTCGCGTTCCCGAGGTTCGCGTCGTCGATGACACCGGAGAGAACCTCGGCGTGCTGCCGACGGCCCAAGCGATCGCGCTAGCGAAGGAGAAGGGTCTTGATCTGGTCGAGGTGGCGCCGCAGGCGTCACCGCCCGTCTGCCGGCTCGTGGACTTCGGCAAGTTCCACTACCAGCAGGAGAAGAAGGAGCGGAAGCAGAAGCACCGCTCCAAACTCAAAGAGGTCAAGTTCACGATCAAGATCGGCGAGCACGACTTCCAGACGAAGTTGAACAGGGTTCGGGAGTTCCTGTCTCACGGAGACATGGTCCGCATCAGCATCTTCTTCCGCGGGCGAGAGATCGTCCACGCCTCTCGGGGGCATGACCTGCTCAAGCGGGTGGAGGAAGAGGTCAAGGACATCGCCCGGGTCGAAGGGCAGCCGATGGCCAAGGGCAAGATCCTGCAGATGATGGTCGTTCCCGCGCAGCATTCCTGACCGCCCCCTGGGGAGGAGGACATACGGTGCCGAAGCAGAAGACACACTCCGCATCGAAGAAGCGCTTCACACGGACGAAGAGCGGCAAGATCATGCACGCCATGTCGAACTACTGGCACAAGAACGTGAAGAAGCGCCCGAAGGCGAAGCGGCACGCTCGCATGCCGAAAGAAGTGACCGGCGGGCTGAAGAAGATGCTGGACAAGATGATCTCGAAGTAGCCCTCCGGGCCAAGCGAAGGAGAAGACCATGCCACGAGCGCGTGGAGGCAGCAAGAGACTCAACAGCCGCAAGAAGATCCTGAGTCTCGCCAAAGGGTTCAAGGGGAAGCGGGGCACGTCGCACAAGATCGCCAAGCAGGCGGTCATGCACGCTCTGCGCAACAGCTACATCGACCGCCGGCTCCGAAAGCGTAACTTCCGGCGATTGTGGATCACCCGTGTCGGAGCGGCGGCGAAGCGGAACGGACTCTCGTACTCCGCGTTCCTAGGCGGAATTCAGCGTCGAGGCGTCCTCCTGAACCGGAAGATGCTCGCAGACATCGCGGTTCGCGACGAGCGGGCGTTCGCCGCACTCGCCGACATCGCGAAGGAAGAGGCGGTCAAGGGGTAGCGGTGAGCGCTGCCGTACGGCAAGAACCGAGACCCGATCGGGCGGCGCCGTGCGAGGCGTCGTTCGCAGTCCATGGCGACACCCCGGGCGAGCGGGATTCCAGCCCTCGAAGGGGCGCCGGCGCCGAAGACGTCGTGCTCGCCGTCGGGGGAATCGAGGTTCGGGGACTGCACGGCGTTCACCCGCAGGAAAGGGAGACTGGGAATCGTTTCTCGGTCGATGTCGAGATGCGCGGCTCGTTCGAACGGGCCGCAGAGACGGACGAGCTCGCAGATACCGTCGACTACGATGCGGTCGCGCAGAGCGTCCGCGAAGTCAACCGGAGGCAAACGTATCGCCTCATCGAGTCCTTCGCCGGCGCCATCGCGAACGAACTGCTCGATCGCTTCGAGCGCATCCATGGGGTGCGCATCCGCGTCCGCAAGCTCTCCGTCGAGAACCTGGGGCCGAGTGCATGGACGATGGTCGAACTGAGCCGGCGGCGGGCGTAGTCCCTGCCGAGGTGTACATCCTCTTCGGATCGAACCTCGGGGACCGGCGCCGGAGGATCGAGCGAGGGCTGCGTCACATGGAGCGAAGCGGCGTTCACTGGACGGCCCGCTCGTCGATCTACGAGACCGAACCGGTGGGTGTCACGGACCAACCGTGGTTCCTGAATCTCGTGGCCAGAGGCGTGACCCCCCTCGCTCCGCGGGCGCTCCTCGGAGCCTGCAAGGCCGCGGAGGCTGCGGAGAACCGGGTTCCCTCCATCCGCTTCGGTCCACGAACGCTCGACGTCGACGTCCTCCTCTACGGCACGGCCCGCATTGAGGAGCCGGACTTCACCGTGCCGCATCCGCGGATGAACGAACGAAGGTTCGCACTCACGCCGCTGGTGGAGATTGCTCCAGACCTGACGGACCCACGAGATGGGCAACGCTTCGCCGACATTCTGGCGAGACTCGATGAGGGAAGGAAGGTGCTGAAATCGACGACAAGAGAATCCTGATCTCCGTGGACGTGACGGAGGAAGGCGACAAGAGAACACGTGTCGCGCTCCTCGAAGAGGGTCGCCTCATGGAGATCTACTACGGGCATCCCTCGCACGAGAAGCTGGTGGGGAACATCTACCGGGGGCGCGTGGAGGACGTGCTTCCCGGCTTGGGGTCGGCGTTCGTGGACGTCGGAGAGCGGAAGAGCCTCTTCCTCTCCCAGAGCGAGATCAACGACTCATACCTTCTCGAGAAGGGGTTCAAGCCCTGGCAGGCGGGCGTGCCGATTACGAAGCTCCTGCGGCCGGGGCAGTACGTCACGCTGCAGGTTCGACGAGACGGGATCGGCAGCAAGAACCCCCAAGGGACGATGAAGATCAGCCTTCCGGGGCGATTCTGGGTCTACCTTCCGACGGAGGATCGGCTCGGCGTGTCCCGCCGCGTCGAGTCCGTGCGGGACCAACGTCGAATTCGCCGGGTTGCGCGGGCGCTCAAGCAGAACGGCGAGGGCATGATCGCGCGAACCGCCGCGCAGTGGGCGACCGACGAGGACCTGGAGCGCGACTACCGACTGCTCGTCGAGACCTGGGGACGCGTCGAGGAGGCCTCCAAGGCGACGAACGGGGCCCGGCTCCTGTACAAGGCGATGGGGCTTGTGCAGACCGTGCTGCGCGATCGGCTGGGACCGGAGATGAACGAGGTCGTGGTCGACTCGCCGTTCTTCTACGAGAAGATCGCCTCGTTCCTCGACTACATGCAGCTCGCGGAGTTCAAGGATCGGGTTCAACTGCACAAGGGGTCCGAGTCGCTCTTCGCGAAGTACAACGTGGAGCAGCAAATCCAGGACAGCCTCTCGCGGCGCGTGCCGCTGGCCGGGGGAGGGTCGTTGGTGATCGACGAGACCGAGGCGCTGATCGCCATCGACGTCAACACCGGGGGCGACGTCCGCCACCGCAACCAGGAGGCGGCTATCCTGAACACGAACTTGGAGGCGGCGACGGAGATCGCGCGGCAGCTTCGCCTTCGCCAGATGAGCGGAATCATTGTCGTCGACTTCGTGGACATGGAGGAGCCGGCCCACATCCAACAGGTCGTCGACCGGGTGAAGGAGGAGCTGAAGAAGGATCGCGTGTCGGCCGACTTCGTCGACATGACCGCCCTGGGCCTGGTCGAGATCACCCGGAAACGTCGCGGCGAGAGTCTTGCCGACATGCTGGAGAACGCGAAGTTCGATGCGTGAGGACGGCTCAAAACCTCGCGCGGAGGGGCTCTCGGGTCCCTCCCTTTCGACCGCGACTCGTGGTACAATGAGACCCGCAGAGCCCCGAGAACTCCGGTGCGCTCTGACGGAAACGGGCGAATAGCTTCGTCGCCGGGGAGTGTGGCGACTCCGCTGTTCGCTTTGACGGTAGAAGGGCGAATAGCTCCGCCGCCCGAGGGGAAGATGGCGGCTCCGCTGTTCGCTTCAAGGGTAGAGGGGCGAATGGCTTCGCCGATCGCCTTGTAGGTAGAAGAGGGCGAATGACTCGCCGCGTGGGGTTCTGAGGCGCGGCTCGTCGATCGCCTTAGTAGGTAGAAGAGGGCGAATGACTCGCCGCGTGAGGCTTTGAGGCGCGGCTCGTCGATCGCCTTAGTAGGTAGAAGAGGGCGAATGGCTTCGCCGATCGCCTTGTAGGTAGAAGAGGGCGAATAGCTCAGCTGGGAGAGCATTCGGGTCACATCCGAAAGGCCGCAGGTTCGAGCCCTGCTTCGCCCACAGCGGCGGGCCTCCATGGCTCGCCGTCTTCTTTTCTGGGAGGGGTATGCGGTCGCTTGTGACGGGGGGTACGGGGTTCATCGGCGCCAACGTGGTCCGGGCACTCCTGAGGCGCGGAGACGAGGTTCGTGTTCTGGCGCGGCCGGAGTCAGATGGCGCGAATCTGCGAGGGCTTGCCGTAGACGTCGTCCACGGCGATCTGGGCGATCGGACCTCACTTCGCGCCGCCGTGGCCTCGTGCGATCGCGTGTTCCACGTCGGCGCGCTCTATTCCTTCTGGGTCCGTGACCCTGACCTCATCTACGAGGTGAACGTTGAGGGAACGCGCAACGTGCTCGCTGCCGCCGAAGAGGGCGGGGTGAAACGTATTGTGGTCACGAGTTCCGTGGCGGCGCTGGCCGTACCTCGCAAGGGCGAGGTCGTGACCGAGGATGTACCGGCGGATCCGTCACGGATCCTCGGCGCGTACAAGCGGAGCAAGTACCTCGCCGAGCAGGTGGCGCTCGAGGCGGCTGGCCGCGGCGTTCCCGTGGTGATCGTGAATCCTTCGTTCCCCGTGGGACCGTGGGACGCCAAGCCCACCCCCACCGGGCGCGTCGTCGTCGACTTCCTGAACCGACGGATGCCGGCGTACATCGAGACGGGGATGAATGTGGTGGCCGTCGAAGACGTGGCGGAAGGACACCTCTTGGCCGCGGAACGAGGGCGGATCGGTCAGCGGTACATCCTCGGTGGCGAGAACATGACGATGCGGCGGCTGCTCGAGATCCTGGCTGGTGTCAGCGGCCTTCCCGCCCCGCGGATTCGCGTTCCATACGGGCCGATCCTCGCTTTGTCGTACGCCAACGTCGCGGCGTGCCGCGTTACGGGTCGGACGCCGCGGATGACGCCGGACACGATCCGAATGTCGCGGCACGCGATGTACTACGACTCCGGGAAGGCGCAGCGCGAACTGGGACTGCCTTCGACGCCGATCGCCGAGGCCCTGCGACGCGCTGTGGCGTGGTTCACGGAGAACGGATATGTGCGCCCTGGGATCCGGACCCGCTAGCGGCCCGGGATCCGTCCCGAGATCAGCAGGTCCCCGCCAATCCACTCCGCGGTCGGATCGATGAGGCGCGGCGCATCCGCGACGCGGTCGACGCCGAGTCCTCCGATCGCGGGCACGGCGTCGTGGCCTCCAATCAGGAGCGGCGCGACGAAAAACGAAACCCGGTCGACGAGGCCGGCGGCGAGAAAGGAAGCCGCCGTCTCTCCCCCTCCCTCGATGAGGATCGAGTCGAGGCCGTCCTCGCCGACACGGCGGAGGAGAGCCGAGAGGTCGATGCCTCCGCCGACGCTCGGCAACTCCCACACGCGGCACCCGGCGCGTTCGAGCGCGCTGCGGCGCTCGGGTGGCGCGGCGGCGGCGGCGACGATGGGAGACCGGCCGGCGCCGAGGAGGCGTGCCGTCGCCGGGAGGCGAGCGGAGGCATCGAGGACGATGGGGGTTGGGCTCCTTCCGAACACGTGACGGACGTCGAGCCGCGGGTCGTCAGACAGCGCCGTTCCGATTCCGACCAAGATCGCCGCGTGGCGGCGACGAAGGCGGTGCGCGCGGACGCGCGACGCTTCGCCGGTGATCCAACGCGCATCGCCGCTCCGCGTCGCGATCCTTCCGTCCAGGCTCGTGGCGAGCTTCAGGTGGACGAAAGGAAGGCCGGTCGTGATGTACTTCCGGAAGATCTCGGTCTGCCGGAGCGCCGCTTCGCTCTCCACACCCTCCGTGACCTCGACTCCCGCGGCGCGCAGCGTGGCCAAACCCTGCCCGGAAATGGCGGGGTTGGGGTCGACGGTCGCGACGACCACGCGGCGAACGCCGGCCGCGAGGATGCGATCGGTGCACGGCGGCGTCTTTCCGAAGTGACAGCAGGGTTCGAGGGTGACATACAGGGTCGCCCCGCGGGCCTCATCCCCGGCCTCGTCAAGCGCGTGGATCTCCGCGTGGGGGCCGCCGAATCGGCGATGGTAGCCTCGCCCGACGATGCGGCCGTCGTGCACGACGACCGCTCCGACGAGGGGGTTCGGGTTGACGTCTCCTTCGCCGAGCTCCGCCAGGTCGATGGCGAGCTTCATCCACTCCTGGTCTGTCACCGCGCCGCCTCGAGCAAGGCCCTCATCGCCTGGATCCGGTCCTTGGCGCCGAACACGGCGGAGCCGGCGATGATCACCTCGGCGCCGGCGCGAACCACATCGCGGACGTTCCCTGCATGGATCCCGCCGTCGACGGCGACGGCGATGGGACGCGTTCCGATCCGCTCTGCGAGAACCCGGATGCGAGGAAGGGCGTCCGAAGAGAAGGATTGGCCTCCGAACCCTGGCTCCACGCTCATGACGAGCACCATCGCGACGCGGTCGAGGTAAGGGTCGAGGCGGGCGATCGGAGTGGCCGGACGGAGGGAGATCCCGGCGCGCGCCGGGGTCTCCGCGATCGCGTCGAGGGCCTCATCGGCGCCGTCGGCGGTCTCGACGTGAAAGACGATCGTGTCGCTCGGCCGAACGTCGAACTGGGGCGCATACTCGGCGGGGTGGTCGATCATCAGGTGGATGACGAACGGGAGGTCGATCCGCTTTCGTAGGGCGTTGACCACCGGCGGGCCGAACGTGAGGTTCGGCACGAAGTGGCCGTCCATCACGTCCCAGTGAAGGCTTGAGGCGAGTGACGCGACGGACGTCGCCTCGCGGTACAGGTCCGCGAAGTCAGCGGCGAGAAGAGACGGTGAGAGCTTCATCGGCGGCGGCTGTTCGCCAACAAGAGGAGCCGGACGAGCTGGAGGGCCGCCATGGCCGCTGCGGCGACGTAGGTCAGCGCGGCGGCGGAGAGCACTTGCTTGACCGCGCCGAGCTCCTCGGTGGTCACGACCCCGGACAGCTCGAGCGCACGGACGGCGCGGCGACTGGCGTTGAACTCGACGGGCAGGGTGACGAGCGTGAACAGGACAGCAGCCGAGAACAGGACGATGCCGACGGTCATGAGGATCGGAAGCTGCGTGAAGAGCCCGACGAGGAAGAGGGGCATGGCAAGCTGCGACCCGAAGTTCGCAACCGGGACAAGGACCGAACGAAGCGCCAACGGTGCGTACTTCTTCGCGTGCTGGATCGCGTGGCCGGCCTCGTGGGCGGCCACGCCGATCGCCGCGACCGAACTCGACTGCGGAGCCGAGAGCCGCAAGACCTTCTTCCGCGGATCGTAGTGGTCGCCGAGCTTCCGATCGACCGACTCAAAGCTGACATCCTGGACGTACTCGGCGTTGAGGATGCGCCGCGCGACCTCTTCGGCCGTCGTTCGGCGGGCCACATCCACGGCCGCGTACCGGCTGTATGTCGATTGGACCTTCCACTGGGCGTACGCCGCGAGGGCGAGCGCCGGCAGGAGGATCAGAAGACTCGTGTAGTCGAACATCATGGCGATCCCCTCCTCATGGGCTCAAGGTCCGTCCGAGAGCGGAGTATACGGTGGGTCCAAACGTTCGGCAACCACGAAGGCGTCGGCGTCTCGGCCATCGCTGCGGGGCGGCGAGCCTTGAAGGGGAGGAGAGGGTCGATAAGCCGGATTCTGTCGTGGGGAGACATTCATCTCGGCGGCCTACCCGAAGGCTTGAGCGGGCCGCTCTCAAGCGCCTTCTTACTTGGCCTTGCTCCGACCAGGGTTTACCGAGCCGGCCCGGTCGCCCGGGCCGCTGGTGGTCTCTTACACCACCGTTTCACCCTTGCCTGTTCCCGCGTGAGGCGGGTCATCGGCGGTCTGCTCTCTGTTGCACTGTCCCAAGGTCGCCCCTGCTGAGATCTCCTCAGTGGTCTGCCCTATGGAGTCCGGACTTTCCTCCAGTCGCCGGAAGCGGCGGCCGGCGTCTCCCTGACCCTCTCCTCTATCGCTGACGGCGGAAGCCGCATCGACGGCAGGAGTATACCGTGCCGCGTCCCCCGGGAAAGCCTGTCGACCGCCCGGCCCGGAGGATGGACCCACAGCGCGGACAGATGCGACGGTGGATGAGAAGCACGAGGGCAGCGGTCGCAGCCACGACCAGGACGACAGAGACGGCGGGCGGGAGGGCACGCGGCCGTGGTGTGGCCCCTACCCTTGCCGGCGTCTCCTTGACGGGGCGCTTGATCTCATCCAGTCCGTCGAACAGGGCCAGCATCGCTTCCTCGACGCGCTTGTGCAGGACGAGGTCCGCGATGCGCCGCTCCAGCGAATCGGCGATCGCCCCGTACTGCGAGCGCGTCGATGCGCTCGCAACCACGCTTGCCGACCAGTCGCCGCGGGTCCGAAGGAAGACGGCGAGCAGCGATCGGCTCGATCCGAGGCCCCAGGCCGAGAACACCGCGTTGGCGAAGCTCTCGACATCGGGCAGAGGGCTCTCCCAGCTCGCGAGGATATACACCTTGATCCCGAGCGTTCTCTCCGTCTGCTCGGTCCGGGCGTTGATCGCTTCGCGTCCGCTGTGGTCGAGCACCGCGCCGTAGTCCGAGAGGAGACCGATCGGGCGGGGAATGCCGTCGGCGGCGGAACAGGAGGTCGAGAGAACGGCCAGGATCAGTCCGAAGAGAGGTAGAGGATGCGAGAGCAGTGTTCGCACGTGACGATCCCCATGCCTCCGCGGACCCGTTCCGCGGTGTTGCCGCTCACGCGGAGCTTGCAGCCGCTGCAGGTTCCATGATCGAGGGTGGCAATGGGGTTCGGGAACTTCGACCGCAGGGCGCTGTACTGCGCGAGCAGGTACGCGGGAGCCGCGACCAGGTGCCCCTCCCGCTCGGCGGCGACGGCGGCGACGTGGGCGAGAGCGGCCTCGATTTGCCGGTCGACCTCGGCGATCTGGGCGCGCAGGGCGTCCTCTCTCCCGCCAAGCTCGTCGCGGGCACTCGAGAGGTCGGCTCGCGCTCCCTCGAGTGACTCCATGCCGTCGAGGGCTTCATCCTCCAACTGGCTGATGCGGGCCTTCTCGAGATCGATCTTCGTCCGGAGGTCCTCCATCTCCTTGAACGAGATGATCCCCTCGTCCAGGCGCTTCTGGTAGCCGCGGATGTTCATGTCGAGGTTGTCGACCTCGAGGTTCTTGGAGTGGCTTTCGATCTCCATCTGCCGCAAGCGATCCGCGAGCGCGGAAACGCTGGCCCGCTCTCGATCGATCCGCTCCTCGAGCTGTTGCCGGTGCGCCCGCAAGCGATCGACGTGCGAGGATGCGTCGTGGAGCGTCTGGTCGACGCGTTGGACGTTGAGCAGCTGTTCGATTTCGCCGAGCACGGTCCCCCTCGCGGTCTGAATGGCCTGTCGCCCACTATAGGCGACGGCAGGGGGGGAGCGCAAGAGACGGTTGTCCCCTAGAGACCGAGCATTCCCGGCATTCCGCCCATGCCTTGAGCCAGGGGGCCGAGCTTCTCCTGGCTGACCTCCTCGGCCTTACGTTGGGCCTCTTGGACGGCGGCCACGATGAGGTCGGCCAGCATTTCGATGTCCTCGGGATCGACGATCTCTTTTTCGAGCTTCAGCTGCTGCAGCTCGCCGCGGCCGCTCACCGTGGCCGTGACCATGCCCCCTCCGGCGGTCGCTTCGACCTTCAGCTGTGCGATCTCAGCCTGGGCGCGCTCAAGGTCTTCCTGGAGCTTCTTGGCCTGTTTCATCAGGCTTCCAAGGTTGGCCAGGTTGCCCATTCCTTTCACAGTGCCTCCTTCACGATCTTCCCGTCGAACACCTCGCACACGAGTCGTGCTTTCTCGAGCAGAGCGTCGCGCGGTAGGGGCTTGCGGATGACGTTCTCGTCGAACTGAACCTCCACGTAGAACGCGTCGCCGAAGTGCCGGCGCGCGGTCCCGGCGAGATACTGGAGGTTCTCGTGCTTCTCGAGGCTCTCCTTGTGGAAGGTGTGTTCAGGATGGAACGACAGCACCAGCCGCGCACCGTCCACGGAAGGGGTCGCCTCGGTCAGGTACGCGGCGACCGCAATACGGTCCTTTTCGACCTCGTGGAGCATCGCCGTCCAGCGCGCCTCGAGCTCCGGCGGCAGCGTGGGCGTGGCGGCCGGAGGCGTCGACTCGCTCTCGACGGACAGAGCCCTCTTCGAGGTCGCAGCCGGGCGCGGCTTCTCGTGCGGCTGCGCAGGAACGGG
Source organism: Candidatus Bipolaricaulis sp. (assembly GCA_028707055.1). GTDB lineage: Bacteria > Bipolaricaulota > Bipolaricaulia > UBA7950 > UBA9294 > JAPLGD01. The sequence continues at coordinate 32,150 of JAQTVA010000002.1, forward strand.
AGCGGTTGCGGAGGCCGAGGTCGTCCCGGAGCGCGGGACGGCGGCCTTCTTTGGGGTCACCGCCGAGCGCGCCGGACGGTCCGTCGGCTCGTGCGGGGTCGTCGCGGGAAGAGAGGTGGCGAGCGATTCGATCAGCGCCAGGACGCCGACTTCGAGCCGGATCTGGCGATCGAGGGCGCGGAACAGGTCGGCCTTGACGTCGAGCAGTCCTTGCGCCATCCGTACAGCGGCGGGGGCGCTCGCGCCGCCCTGGAGGATCCGCTCGCGCAGGAGCCCGACGACGTCGGCGAGGAACAAGTCCAGGTCCTTCCCGCGCTCGACGAGGGTTTCGGTCGTCGCGAGGACGGCGGCCCGGTCCGCGGCCTCGAGCGCCGTCACGAAGGCCTCGTGGGTGTCGCGACCGGCGAGGCCGAGCATGTCGAGCACGGCGGCTTCTGTGATCGGGCCGGCCTCGTGACTGGCCGCCTGCTCGAGCATGACCAGCGCGTCGCGCATCCCGCCGTTGGCTCGGCGCGCGATCAGGTCGCACGCGCCGTCCTCCAGCGTGATCCCCTCCGCCTCCGACACCCGCCGGAGGTGGCCGCAGATCTTGTCGATCGGGAGGCGACGGAACTCGAACGCCTGGCAGCGCGAAACGATGGTTCGCGGCAGCTTGTGGGGCTCCGTCGTGGCGAAGACGAACATCGCGTGGGCCGGCGGCTCCTCGAGGGTCTTGAGAAGCGCGTTGAACGCTTCGTTCGTCAGCATGTGGACTTCGTCGATGATGTAGACCTTCATACGGAGGTCGGCAGGGACGAAGTTCACTTCCTCGCGCAGCTTGCGGATGTGGTCGATCCCCCGATTCGATGCGCCGTCGATCTCCACGATGTCCAGGGATCGCCCCGAGAGGATGGTGCGGCAGTTGGCGCACTCATTGCACGGCTCGCCGGACCGGGGTTGGAGGCAGTTGACCGCTCGGGAGAGGATGCGGGCTACCGACGTCTTGCCGACGCCCCGCTCGCCGGCGAAAAGGTAGGCGTGAGCCGCCTCCTGCGCGACCACAGCGTTGCGCAGGGTGCGGACGACGTCCTCCTGTCCGACGACCTCGGCAAACGTCTGGGAGCGCCAGCGGCGGTACAGCGAGAGGTGGGGCGACGACTCCGTCACGACAGAACCCCCTTCGAGCGACTCGGGGAGACTGGATTTGAACCAGCGGCTTCCTGCTCCCAAAGCAGGCGCGCTACCAGGCTGCGCCACTCCCCGGACCTGGTGTGATTATAGGGACGCCGTTTCGGGCATTCAATCGGCGGATCGCGCCGGGGCGGACCGCCGCAGCTCGCGCGACGCCGCGCGCCGGCGGAGCCCGAGATCGAGGAGGAACAGGGCGAGCGCGAGGCCCAGCAAGGCGGGGAAGAGCGGTCTCTCCAGGCGGGCGTGGGTGGACCGAATCGGCTCGAGCTTGCGTCCTTCTTCAAGAAACGCGCCGCCGGTCGCCTCGGCAAGCCGGGCGAGTGTGGCGCGGTCGATGCCGAACGACTCGTACTCCGCGGGATACGGAACCGAGAACGGGACGGCGAACGACCGGCTGCCGCCCTCCTCGTCGACGCGAAGCGCGTAGGCGCCCTCCGCGGGAGTCGAGAAACGGGCTCGGTAGAGGCCGGGGGCGACTTGCGGCGCGTCGATGTCCCGTCCCGTCGGAACGAGCGAGCCGGAGAGAGTGAGGAAGTTCGCGAATCCCCCGTCAGCGGTCCGAACGTCGAACAGCGCCGTCGTCGCTGACGAGCCGACGGCGATCTGCGAGTCGACGCCGGGAGTCGCTGTGACGAGGGGTGCGGTGGTGCCGAGGATCCGCTCGAACAGGCGCGGCATCCCGCTCCATGCGAGCCACTCACGGGACCACACCCCGGCGAGGTCGACGTTGAGGACGGTCACAGCGCCAAGCCCCGTGCGCCACGTGGAGAGAAGCGGGTCTTCTCCAGCCCAGAGGAGCGTGGACGCGGCGCTCCGCGGGTACGTGAGGACGTACCCCTGAACCGGCGGGATCGCCCCGAGGCTCTCGAACGGGCCCGCCGCCGCGGCGACCGCGGTGTCTGTATCGATGAACCGGCTGCGGGTTAGTCGCTGGGTCACCTGGATGGTCACCTGAGGCAGGGTGACGAAGTCCGCGGCAAAGTACAGGACCCCGCGGCCGTAATCGACGAGCTTGCGCAAGAAGGGGACGTTCGGGTTGCGGTTGACGGCGATGGCGGACAGGGTGATGTCCGTGTGCTCGCTGAGCTTCCGCAGGAGCTGCGGGTAGTCGCGGCCGACCTCGGTCGTCTGGCCGTCGGAGACGAGGAGGATGTGCTTGACGCGTGCGTCGGCAGCGATGAGTTGGTCGACGGCGTCGTCAAGCGGATAGTAGAGGTCGGTCCCGCCGTAGGCGTCGAGCGTGGCGACCGCGCGGTACGCACCCGTGCCGTCGCCGAGGCGCTGCAGGGGGAAGATCCAGTCGTGGCTGTCGTAGAAAGCGACGATGCCGACGAGGGTCTCGCTGGGCAGAAGGAGCAGGCTGGCGATGGTAGCCTCGCGGAGCACGCGGATCTTCGCTCGGTCGCCCGCGAGTTCTTTCATGCTGGAGGAGCGATCGAGCAGGTACACGATGGCCATGCTCGGCGATCGACCCTTCTCTGGAACCGAGAAGGACACCGGAAGCAGCGACTCGATCGGCCCGGCTTCGAACCCCCGGACCTCGCGGTCGCCCTGGACGATCAGCAGCCCACCGCCGAGGCTCCGCACGTACTGCGTCAGGTCGGCGACCTGGGGGCCTGCGAGATCCTGGAGGGGCTGTCCTGCGTAGACGACCTGGCGGTAGTCGGCCAGCGCGGCCAGCGAAGGAACGGCGTCGGCCCGGACGAAGTCGACGCCGATCGACTGCAGCAACGCGGGGAGCGCTGAGTCGCCGCGCCCGTCGACCAACAGCACCGACGGATGGTCCGAGGTACGGACGACGAGGGAACGGGCGTCGTTCTCAGGGACGGCGTCTCCTTCGCCTTTGGCGACGACGCGGTACTCGTAGAACCCGGGCTCGCTCGTGGCGTCGGAGAAGGTGAACGAGTCGAGGGGGCCCGTGAGGTCGACAGGTCGAGCCTCGACGAGGTGAGCGTTGCGGTAGAGGGCCAGGGTCGCCCGACCGGGCGTGTCGCTGGCGACGTCCGCGACAAACGACGCGGTACGACCCACGGAAACCTCGCGTGGGCCGTCGAAGCGAGAGAGGCGGAGGTCGTTCGACCGAGGACCGCCGACGGGGATCACGTGGATCGGGACGGAGGCAAGCTGGGCGGCGGCGATGGCCGGGGTTGGGTCCGACGAGAAGCGGCCGTCGCTCAGAACGACGAGTTGACCGGCCTCGCCCGCGGGGAAGAGAGAGACCGCGAGGCGGACGGCGCTAATGAGGTCCGATTCCGTCGGGTCCGGGGAGACGGAAGAGACCGTGGGGGTTGCGCCGAGCGGCGCGTCGACGTCGGATGTCCGGCCGAAGCTGACGACGCCGTAGCTCCAATTCGGATGGGTGGCAACGACGGCGTCGATCGCCTCGCGCACGTCATGATCGGCCGCTGTGCGTGTCACGCTTGCAGAACGGTCGACAAGAAAGACCACGTGGTTTCTGGGATCGCGCACGGACAGCCGTGGATCGGCGAGGGCGAGGAGGACGAGGAGGAGCTCGGCGTAGCGGAGAAGATCGCGGCGCGAGGCGCCGCGGCGGAGGAGAACGAGGCCGAGGGCAAGCGCCGGAAGAGCGATGAGGGCAAGGGGTGCGGCGATGCGGATCAACCCTGCCTCCTCGACGCCTCGGCGCGCCGGCGCGCCAGGAGAAGTTCGAGCGTGAGCAGCGCGGCGACGCTTCCGGCGAGAACGGGCCACAGCGCTTCCGCGGAGCGTGCTTCGATGGGCGCGGCGGGGGTGGGGGGCCGCGTTGGGGGCGCCGGCCGGTCGGGCGCGGGGAGCGACTCGCTCGCACGGACGTTGACCGACACGGGGAAGCGATCCTCACCGACGACGAGCGTGTACGTCCCCGGGCGGTCCGGGAAGAAGGCGCGCTGGTCGTCGGCGGTCGGGAGCGGCGCCCCGTCGGGGTCGAGGACGATCGCGATCCTTCCGGAGCGGTCCAGGAGGACGGGATCGCCGACGTGGACCCACTCGGGAACCATACGAGCATCCGAGCGAACCAGGGACGAGACGAACGTGCGGATGAGCAG
>JAQTVA010000065.1 GCA_028707055.1 Candidatus Bipolaricaulis sp.
AACGCCTCATGGATTCCGACCAGCGTGGACAGCTCGTCCAGGCACGGCGCACACCAGGCCGCCCAGAAGTCGAGAAGGACGATCCTCCCGCGCCATGCGTCGAGGTCGACGGAGTTCCCGCCGGCGTCCTCGGCCGCGAAGGGAGGAGCGGGACATCCGACGAGAAGAGGCGGCTTGGCCGCGGCAGTCTCGGCCGCAACGTCGATCTCGATCCAGGCGCCGTCGGAGCCGACGGCGGAAACCGCGTACGTCGTCCCATCGACGACGAACGGCTCGTGCAAGGCGTACCGCTCGTGGGAGTCGGCGCTCGCCAGAAGCTCTCCGTCTGCGTCGACATCGACGATCAGCGCTTCACCCTGACCGTCGAAGCTCCCGTCCGTGTCGTCGTCGATCAAGGCCAGGGCCACCGCGCGCCTCGGCGTCTCGAGCGACCCCGCGCGGTAGTTGCCGCGGCAGTAGTGCACCACGACGGGAAGGGCCGGAAGCCACAGAACGAGGACTCTGTACATCGCCGTCTCGCTCTCCGCCGTGGAGAGGATGACCGAGGGGGCCGCGAGCCACGTCCCGTCAGACAGGACACGCTCCCACTCGACGGGCTCCATCGTCCCGTCGCGGTCGAGGTCGATCTCCAGCCACGGAGCACCGACGTCGGGAGCGATCCGAACCGGGTACTCCGCACCGGCGAGTCGAAGCGTCGCGGACCGCACTCCCCCTTCCTCGACCGAGGTCGGGGCCGCGCGCAGCGCACACGCGGTCGTGAGGACGGCGATCTCGCTCTTGTACGTGAGAGGAACCGTCGTCGCCGCAACCACCGCAGCCGCCGCCGTGGCGACCAGAAGGCCCAACCCCGCGGCAACCCCCGCTCTCATGCAGACATCGCCCCCGCGTACGCCCGGAGCCGTTCCGCGACGACGGCCGGGCCGACCGCGGAGAGAATCTCGAACAACCCCGGGCCGGCCTTTCGCCCCGTGACGGCGATTCGGCAGGCGAGGGCCACGTCCTTGAGCGTCGCGCTCTCGCGTGCCAGGGTCCCGCGGAAAAGCTCTTCGAGGCCCTTCGCGCCCCACGACTCGATCCGCTCGATCTCGTCAGCGAGGACGCGCATCAGCCGGCCCTGAAGCGGCGAGATCGTCGCCTCGTCTTCGCGTTCGATCGGAACGGGGAAGAGCATCTCCATCGCGGCGGCAAGGTCGCGCAGGGTTCTCGCACGATCCCGCAGCAACGCGAGTCCCGCGAGGAGTCTGTCACTTCCACCCTCCGTCCACATGCCCTCCGGGACGCGCCCGCGGGCCACAACGAGCGGCTCGACAAGACCGAGCAGCGCGCCGAGGTCGGCGCGCTTCATGTGCTGCTGATTCAGCCACAGGAGTTTCGCGTCTTCGAACACCGCCGCGGACTTGTTCAGAGCCTCCAACGTGAACAATCGCACCAGGTCCTCGCGGGAGAACACCTCTTCGTCTCCGTGCGCCCACCCCAGGCGAACGAGGAAGTTCACGAGAGCCTCCGGCAGGATGCCGCGATCCCGGTACTCGAGCACCGAGGTCGCTCCGTGCCGCTTCGACAGCTTCCCGCGGTCCGGCCCGAGGATCATCGGCAGGTGGTAGAAGAGCGGCATCGGGTGTCCCAGCGCCTGGTAGATGCGCATCTGCTTGGGCAGGTTGTTGAGGTGCTCGTCGCCGCGAATGACGTGGGTGATCGCCATGTCGACGTCGTCGACCACGACGACGAAGTTGTAGACGAACGTGCCGTCGGATCGGCGGATGACGAAGTCCTTGAGCTGATCGTTATCGAAGCGCACGTCGCCGACCAACTCGTCATGGACGACCGTCGCGCCGGCCTCCGGAACGCGGAACCACCACGCCCCGTCTCTCTCGTACACGGCTCCAGAGCGGAGGAGCGACTCGGCGGCTTCGAGGTGCCGGTCGTGACGCTCGGCCTGGCGGTAGTACTCGTCCCAGTCCAGTCCGAGCCATCGCATGGAATCGACGATCTGCTCGATGGCCTCGTCGGTCGACCGCTCGCGGTCCGTGTCCTCGATGCGGAGAACGAACGTCCCTCCCGCGTGGCGCGCGAAGAGCCAGTTGAACAGCGCCGTACGAGCTCCACCAACGTGCAGGTACCCCGTCGGGCTCGGCGCGAACCTCACTCGAATCATCGTCCCCCCTCAATCCGGGTCGTGCCCGTGCGTCCATTGTATCGCATGGGCCGCTCGATCCCGCCGGACCGCTGTCCTGGCAAGGCGCCTACTCCCGGCGCTGGACGGCCCCTCGCCGGCGGAGTTCGGAGCAGACGACGGCCGCCGCCACAGCCACGTTCAGAGAGTCCTTACCCGGCGCAGACGCCGTCCATGGCGGGATCGTGATCGCCCGCGTGACAAAGCGGCGAACGTCTTCCGACAGGCCCCGAGCCTCGTTTCCCACGAGGATCACGCCGCTCCGGTCGAGTTCGGCCTCGTAGAGCGGAACGCCGTCCAGGACGGTTCCGTAGACCGCCGCACCCCAAGCCGCCGCTTCGAGGACAGGCGGCAGCGGAACGCAGAACACGTCCACGTGAAGCAGCGCGCCCATCGTCGCCTGCACAACCTTGGGGTTGTACACGTCGACGCAGTCGGGCGAGCAGACGACGGGGGACGCGCCGAACCATGCGGCTACGCGTAGCAGGCTCCCCAGATTCCCGGGGTCGCGTACCGCTTCGACCGCGAGGGAAAGACCGTCGACGAGCCTCGCCGGATCCAGCTCTTTCTCCGGCTGTCGGACCACAGCCAGAACGTTCTGCGGCGTTGCGAGTGCGCTCAGGGTCTCAAGTTCGCGGTGACTGACCCGAGTGACTTCGCCGACCGCGGACGAGGCCGCGAACTCCGCCTTGCCGTCATCCACGACGTAGAGCTGCTCGATGCGCTGTCCCGCCCCAAGGTAGTCGCGAACCATCCTGTCGCCCTCGATCACGTACAGGCGAAGTCGGGTGCGCACTCTCTCCTGCTGAAGAGAGCGCACGAACCGAACTCGGCTCTTGCTCAACAAGGGATCTCCGTTCGCATACCTTGCCGCTTCATCGACATGATCTTGGCACATTCGGTGGACGGCGGCGAGGTCTGGGGGAAGGCCAGGGGAGAGGGACTCTCGTCCCTCTCCCGGAGGGCTGGTATCGGGGGTGCGAGATGTCTTGCTCGCAGTAGAAACGCTCCAACCTAGGCGCGAAATGTGAGGACTCTGTGAAGCGCGATTGAGGATTCGGTGGAAGGGGCGTCCCGTCTTCCCGAGTCCGCTTCGTACGCTGAGATCCCGTCCACCCGGCTGCTCGGCCTCTTCCGCATCGAGGACGGGCGAAACGTTCGTCCGGAGCGCGGTGTTCATTTCTCACGAACTTTATCTACGGCTAGAGTTACGAAGAACGCCGCGTCCTCCGCGGCGCAGAGAACAGGGGGCGAACATGATCACGAAGAATCGTCGAGCCGTCTGCCTCATCCTTCTTGCCGCCGTCGTCCTGGGAGCGGCCGGCGTCCTAGGAAGCGTGGAAGACGCCTTTCCAACCGCGGCTCCCGAGGGGGTGGCTCCGAAGATCGTTCGGACGGTCCCCCAACGCGGAGAAGAACTCCGCATCGACGCAGCGATCGTTCTCACCTTCTCGGCGGAGATGGACGAGACGTCCGTCGACGGCGCCGTCCGCCTGTCGCCCGAAGTCCCCGTCAACATGGAGTGGCCCGACGGACATACACTGCGGATTCTGCCCGCGACCGCGTGGACGCGAGACAGCGAATACACCCTGACCGTAGCTACGACCGCGCGTGATCTCCGGGGCGTCGCCCTGGCGGAGCCCGCCCAGGTTCGCGTCCGGACGGTTGGCTGGCTCGCCGTAACGCAGACCGTGCCAGCGGATCAGTCCGCGATGATCGCGACCTCCAGCACCCTCGTCGTGACGTTCAACCGCCCCGTCGTGGCTCTTGCCGCCGTATCCGATCCGCGGAGCGCGGAGCTTCCCGAGCCTCTCCGCCTCTCGCCCATGGTGGCCGGCGTCGGGGAGTGGCTCAACACGTCGATCTACGTGTTCACACCCGAGCGGCCGCTACGAGCCGGAACCCAGTACACCGCGACGGTGCCGGCGGGGCTGGCCGACACAACGGGCGGCCTGCTCGCCCAGGACGTGGTCTGGACGTTCACCACGGAGCGCCCGGAGCTCTCCTGGGTGACTCCCGACTCCGGCGAAACCCTCGTGCCCATCGACACCAAGATCCGGATGGTCTTCAACATGCCGGTCGATGGCGCCACGGTCGCCGAGCGGTTCGCGCTTCGCAAGGTTGGTCCGCTCGGAGTTCCGGTCTCTCTGAAGGTCGAGGGAGTCGTGACGATCGACGGCCGGAGCGCCGTGTTCTCTCCAGCGGATCCGCTCGAGTTCGATGCCGAGTACCTCGCTTCCCTCGAGCCCGGCGTCTCCGAAGGCGGAGGCGGTCTGGGGACGGAGGCGTTTGCCACGTGGCGCTTCCGGACGGTTCCGCTGCCCCGCGTGATCGGCACATCGCCGGAGGACGGCGACGCCGACGTGTACCCGTACACCTCCTTTCTCATCGAGTTCAACGCGCCGATCGACCCCGACACGGTGATGGATCACGTCGCCATCGACCCCGCGCCGGCACCGGCCGCCGTCTCTACGTACTTCCGCTCCTGGGACAACACCTTCGTGATCGGCTTCGACGCGGGACCGAGTCGAACGTACTCGGTTCGGATCGCCCCCGGCATTGCCGATCCCTACGGGAACACGACGAGCGAGCGGCTGACGGTCGAGTTCTCCACCGCGCCCCTCGAGCCCACCGCGTGGTTCCAAGTCCCTGATCGCGTGGCCACGTACAGCACGTATGAACCTGCCCGCTTGTTCGTCGGCCACCGCAACACGGACCGGCTGCGCCTGACCCTGACGCGCATCGACAACGACGCGTACTTCCGCGCGATGTCCGACTGGTACAACTTCGACACGCCCAAGGAGGGGGAGCTTCGTTCCTGGACGATGCCCGTCTCCTCTCCCGAGAACGAGGCCGCGTACGTCCCCGTCGATCTCACCGCCGACGGCGGATCGCTCGAACCCGGGATCTACGTGATCGATGTGCACGCAAGCGGCGTGGACTGGGATCGGTGGCAGCACCGACGGGTCCTCATCGCAAGTCCGATCGGCCTGAGCGTGAAGACGTCGGATGAGGAGACGCTCGTCTTCGCCGCCGATCTCGAGACCGGAGCCCCCGAGGGTGGACTGATCCTCTGGGCGCTCGACGGCGACGGAAAGCCCGTGGATGTCGATGTCACAGATAGCCGCGGCCTGGCGCGATTCACGCCGTCGCGGACGAACGACTGGCGCGGCCTGACGGTGATGGGCCGAAGTCCGTTCGTGCTGACGAGCGCCGATTGGGACGACGGCGTCTCCCCCTGGGACTTCGATTTCTCTGCGGAGACGTCTCCGCAGACGCGAACGTACATCGACACGGACCGTCCGATCTACCGTGCCGGTCAGACGGTGTTCTTCCGCGCGGTGCTCCGCGGCGAGCGCGACGCCCGCTACACGCTGCCGGATACCCGGAGGGCGGTCGTCTCCATCTACAACCCCTATTGGGAATTGGCCTACGAAGAGGATCTCGCGATCGACGCGCTCGGAGTCCTGTCCGACCAGCTGGCCCTCGCAGACGACGCGCCCCTAGGCACCTACACGGCCCGCGTCGACTTCGAGGATGACTCGACGTACACCACGTTCGAGGTCGCCGCGTACCGAGCGCCGGAGTTTGAGGTCACGGTCGACGCGGACCGACCCGAGATCGCGCACGGCGACTCGATCGCCATCACCGCACACGCGACGTACTTCTTCGGCGCGCCGGTGACCGACGTCGCCGTCGAGTGGAGCGTTCTCTCTTCCCCATACGAGTTCTCGCCAGCCCAACTCGAGCGTTACACGTTCTCCGACACCGACGACCCGTGGAGATGTCTTGGTTGCTGGTGGTGGTCCCCTGCTCCCGTCGTGCCTATCCTCGAGGGGAGCGGACGCACGGACGCCGCAGGCGCACTCCGAGTCGAGCTGCCCGCGGACATCGCCTCTCGATCGGACGATCCCGAAGACGCTCCCATCACTGGAAGTCGGATCCTCGTCCTCGAAGCGACCGCCCACGGCCGCGACGGGCGCGCGATCTCCGGCCGAAACTCGGTGATCGTTCACCAGGGGGCCTACTACATCGGCGTGGTCGCAGCGAAGGCGATCGCCCGCGCCGGGGAGGAGATGCCGGTCGACGTCATCACCGTAGACTGGAGCGGCGAGCGACTGGCGACTCAATCGCTGTCGTACACGGTGTACCGACGGGAGTGGTCGAACGTCTTCCAGCCGAACGAAACAGGAGGTGGCTCCTGGACCTGGGAGTCGTCCGACATCGAGGTCGATCGGGGCCGCCTGACGACGGACGATCGCGGAGAAGGACGCGTCGTCTTCGTCCCCGACCGCGGGGGGACCTACAAGGTGGTGGTCGAGGGGCTGGACGCACGCGAGCGACGGGTCCGCGCCGGCCTGTTCGTCTGGGCCAGCGGCTCGGAGAGCGTCTCGTGGCGGCGCGAGAACAACGACCGGCTGGCGCTCGTCAGCGACAAGCAAAGCTACGTCGTCGGAGAGACGGCCAAGATCCTCGTCCCGAGCCCCTACCCTGGGGAGCAGTGGGCGTGGGTGACGGTCGAACGAGGTGGCGTCCTCAGCCAAGAGGTTGTCAAGCTTCCGTCGAACAGCGCGATTCTGGAGATCCCGATCACCGAGGATGCCGTGCCGAACGTCTACGTCGGCGTCGTGCTGATTCAGGGCCGCTCCGCGGCGATCGCCGCGGGATCGCTTCCCACCGCAAGTTGGAGGGTCGGCTACGTCGCCGTATCGGTAAGTCCGGCACCGAAGCTCCTGTCGATCGATCTCCGTCCGGACACGGAGGCTCCTCGTCCCGGCGAGACCCTCACGCTCGACGTGCGGGTCACAGACGCGGCCGGAGAACCCGTCCAGAGCAGTTTCTCTCTCGACCTCGTCGACAAGGCCATCCTCACGTTGCAGCCGCGGGAACCGAACCGCATCGTCGAGGAGTTCTTCGGCGAGCGGGGTCTGGGCGTCCGCACGGCGAGCGGTCTGACGATCTCGCTCGGCCGGCTCGTCCTCGAGCAACAACGCGACGTCGGTTTGGGCGAGGGCGTATTGCGGGACCTGGGCCAGGCCAGCGGCGAGGCGGAGACGGCACGCCCTATGGCCGCGCCCCAAGCGATGGCGAAGGCCGACATGGAGGGCGCAACCTCCGCCGCGGGGCAACTCCCCGCCGGCGTCACGTTGCGCGAGGAGTTCGCCGACACGGCCTTCTGGGCGCCGCAGGTCGCGACCGGCGCCGATGGGCGGGCCACGATCGAGATCAAGCTTCCCGACAACCTCACGACCTGGGTCGCCCGTGCCGTAGGCGTGACCGCGACGACGCAGGTCGGTGAGGCAACGACGGAGATCCTGGTCACGAAGCCGCTCCTCGTTCGACCGGTCGTCCCGCGCTTCTTCGTGGTCGGCGATCGGGTTCGTCTGGCCGCCCTGGTGACGAACCAGACCTCCACCGCCCTTGCGGTGGAGGCCACTCTGGGGTCGACGGGCGTCACGCTCGAAGAACCCGCCGTCCGAAGCATCGAGGTCCCCGCGCACGGCGAGGCCGATGTGACATGGTGGGTGACCGTCAATGACGTCCCGAGCGTCGATCTGGCATGGAGCGTCGTCTCAGGCGAGCTGTCGGATGCCGCACGCCCACGTCTCACGACGGGCCCGGAAGGGACCGTGCCCGTCTACCGCTACACCGCTCCCGAGATGGTGGGAACAGCCGGCGTCCTCGCGGAGCCTGGCGGCCGGACCGAGACGGTCGCGCTCCCGCTGAGTTTCGACCCGTCGCGGAGCCGCCTCGACGTCCGTCTCGACTTCTCGCTTGCGGCGGCGATGCGGGACGGGCTCTCGTATCTCGAGCATTTCGAGTACGAGTGCACGGAGCAGGTCGTCAGTCGATTCCTACCGAACGTCCTGACGTTCCGCGCCCTGCGGCTGCTCAACCTCGAGGATGAGGAACTCGAGGCGAAGCTCGATGACCTGGTTCTCGAAGGTCTCGAGAAGCTGTACACGCGTCAGAACAGCGACGGGGGATGGGGCTGGTGGGACGGCGAGCGGTCGAACACGCACCTCACCGCGTACGCAACGTACGCACTCCTGCGGG
>JAQTVA010000066.1 GCA_028707055.1 Candidatus Bipolaricaulis sp.
GGGGACCGCTAGCCCCCCACCTAGCACAGGCGTTGGCGGAGGGGGCGGGATTTGAACCCGCGGTACCCACGAGGAGTACACCGGTTCTCCAAACCGGCGGCTTCGGCCGCTCACCCACCCCTCCAGCAACGGTCATTCTAGGGACGCAAGAAGGGGACTTCAACCGAACTGAAGCTCCGGCCTCGCAAGCCGAACTCGCCACGGTGCGCCGCGCTTGATCTCTTGTCCCGCGCCCACTAGTCTTTGCCAGTCCGTCGTTTCGGAGGGTGAGTGTCCGTTCGAAGAACCGATCCCTACATCTGGGTCACCTGGTTGACGAAGCTCCTCGCGGGCGAGAGCCAGTGCGAGTGGGCGGCGTGGTTTCGCGCCCACCACTCCGACTACGACCGCCTGCCGAGCGACTTTGACCTCGCCGCCTGGACCGTGGAGCACAACGAACTCGTGCAGCTCCGACGCGAGCAGCTCCTCGACGAGGGTTGGCAGGTCTACGTCGAGGACGAGAACGCGTTCAAGCGGATCGGGAAGACGGGGATCGTCGTGTCCGGGAAGCCCGACATCCTCTCGCTCCGGGACGGCAAGGCCGTCATCGAAGACTGCAAGACCGGAAGACCGCGCACGTCGGACCAGCTCCAGGTGCTCGTGTACATGCTCCTGCTTCCCATCGGCGATCCCCGCTGCGTGGGGGCGAAGCTCTCCGGCCGCGTCACGTACCGATCCGGCGGCATGGACATCCCTGCCGGTTCGGTCGACGCCGTCTTCCGCGCCAAGTTCGTCGAGCTGGTGCAGCGCATCGGAGGAGAGAAGCCGCTCCCGAAGAACCCCGTCTGGTCGGAGTGCCGCTGGTGTGACATCGGCCCGGCCGATTGTCTCTACCGCGTCGACCAGCCGCCCGAGTCCGCGGAGGCGCAGACGGACCTGTTCTAGAGCGGCATCCCGCCTTCTCCTCCCGCAGGCGACGATCCCCACCGCGGTCTCGCGCCCGTCGGCACACCTCGGTACGATGAGCGACGATTGCGCTTCACTGCAGGGAGGGACGGATTGGAGAACGAACCCGCACGAATGAGTTCGCCGGTCGGCGCCCGCGCGACCGTCAACGGGCGCACGGTCGACTACTTCTGCGGCACGAGCTACTTCGGCCTGCACGGGCATCCTCAGGTCATTGCGGCCGCTCGTGACGCGCTGGCGACATACGGCGTCGGCACCGCCACCGCCGCCTGGTCGCCGGCACACGCTGACGTCGTGGAAGAGACGGCTCGCTATCTCGGAACCGAGGCGGTCACCTACGTCGCTTCGGGATACCTCGCACCGCTTGTGCTCCTTCAGGCGCTCTCCGACGACTACGACCTCGCCTTCGCTGACGCCGCCTCGCACTACGGCATCCTCGACGCCCTGCGGGCGGTTGGCAAGGACGTCGTCCTCTTCCGCCACCTCGACCCGGACGACCTCGCGCGCCGGCTCGCCCTCGGCATCCACGGCGGCAAGAGACCGCTCGTCGTGACGGACGGCGTGTTCCCATCGACCGGGTCGCTCGCCCCACTCCGCGCGTACGTCGACGCTCTCGCTCGCTACCCGAACGGCCTCCTCTGCATCGACGACGCGCACGCCCTCGGCGTCATCGGTGAGACCGGGCGCGGGAGCGTCGAGTACCACGGAATCGACGCCACGGGCGTGTACGTGTGCGGCACCTTGAGCAAGGCGTTCGGCGGCGCCGGCGGCATCGTGCCCGGAAACGAAGCGCTGGCCGCGCGAGTTCGCCGGGCGTCGCGCGTTCCGTCGGGCGCGTCCCTGCCGTCCGTGCCGGACGCCGCGGCTTCCGCCATGGGACTTCGCATCCTCTCTCTGCACCCGGAGATGCGGCAGGCGTTGTGGACCAACGTTCGTCTGGTGAGAGACGGCCTCCGTACCCTCGGCTTCGACCTCGCCGACACGCCCATTCCAATCGTCAGCCTTCGCGGCCGCCGGTCGATCAACCTCCTCCGCGTTCAAGAGGCGCTGGCCCGGCGGGACATCCTCGTTCACCACGCTCCTCCCCACGGCTACTCCGATTCCCCAAGCGTCGAGACCCTCCGGGTAGCGGTGTTCTCGACCCACACCCCGGAACAGCTCGACAGGCTCATCGACGCCGTGCGGCGCGCCGTCTGAGCCTTCCGTACGAGGCCCTCGGCTTGTCTTGACTTGACCGGCATCAGTAGAATGCGACAGCTTCAACTTAGGGAGGGGCATATGTCGAAGAATCACGGTGTCTGTGGTGGTAGCTTGGCCGGGCTGGTGTGGTTCGGCGGATGGCTCTTCACGATGGCGTTCGCGAAGCTGCTGTGGTGGCAGTGCATTCTCGGTCTCGTCGTGTGGCCATACTACCTCGGTAACCTCGCTCGCGGCGGGTAATCGCCGGCCTCCTCAAGCGGCAGAACCCGGCCGCCCGGGCGGAGGGATTCGGGAGGTCTCTGTGCGTCCGTCGGACCGCGTGGTCTGTCCTTGTCTTGCCTGCGTCGATGTCGATCCCGGCGCGCACAGCGTCCCGGCGATCGACATCGCGGCGAGTCGCGTCTCCGTCGTTGTGCTGTCCGAGGCCGCGGCGCCGCGCGCGGAGGACAACTACTACGCTGGAGATGACGCCCTGTTCGCCCAGACGACGCTGCAGGCGTTCCGCGACGCCGGCGTGGACGTCGCGTCCGTCGCCGAGCTGCTGCGGCGCGGAATCTACTTCACGACGGCCGTCAAGTGCGCCAAGACGGCGTACGGCATCCAGACCGCGACCGTCCGCGCATGCTCGGAGCTCCTCGAGCGAGAGCTGGCCCTCTTCCCAAACGTCCGCGCCATCCTTCTCATGGGCGATGTGGCGATCAAGGCGCTCTGCGCCCTCGCCCGTCGCGCCGGCGAGCCCCGCCCGATCCCCGCCGGCTCCACCTACAGACTCCGCGGTCCCGAGTACACGTGGCGGGGAGTCCGCGTCTTCCCGTCCTACCTGCAGGCCGGGCCGAGCTTCTTCATCGAGAAGTCGAAGCGGCGGATGATCGCCGAGGACATCGCGGCGGCGATAGCCTGCGTCGCCTAGACGGCGGCCGCTACGCCCTTCGCGGCGCCAGGCCGATCGCTCCGGCGGGACACGTGCTGACGCACAGCCCGCAGCCGAAGCACTTCGGCTCGTCGAACGCCGCGCGATCTTCGCCGGGCGGCAGCGTGAACGCTCCGAACACGCACCGCTCGGCGCACTGCCCACACCCGACGCACGACGCCGCGTCGAACCGCGCGATGTAGGCCGACTCGACGTACCCGTCGTGGTAGTCGCGCCCTCTCAGCGCACGGAGAGGCTCGCAGCAACACGCGCAGCAGGAGCAGACGATCTCGGGAGGAAGGCCGGGCTTGCGGTACGCCATGTGCACGAGACCCGCGCGGTGCGACGCCTCGAGAACCGCAAGCGCGTCCTCGAGAGAGAGGGACCGCCACCCGTGCGTCTCCATGTCCTTGCGCGCTTCGGCGTCGATCGCCAGGCACACCTCGAGCGGTCGGCCGCACGCCTCCGCTCCCCGGTCCCGGCGACACATGCACTCCCCGACCGCGATCACCTCGGCGCCCGCGAGAAACGCCCTCATCTCCGGCTGCGCCAGCACCACTTCGGTCATCTGGAGTTCGACGTGTACCGGGATCGTGTACCCGATGTACTTCGTGGGGGTTCCGCCCCCCTCGTCTGCCATCCTCTCCTCCCGTCTCCTGTGCTCAGATTACGGCGTCCATTCCACCGCCGACGCCTCGCGAATCAACCGGGCGACGGCGGCCCTCCGCGCGTCGTCGGCCGATCGGATCGACACGTACCGCTTCGACAGCCGATCGCCTTCGAGCAGACCGTCCGGGTCAACGAGCCGGACCCCATGGATGAACTCGAGCCGCACGTTGCTCCCCTTCACGCTGATCTGGCAGATCGCGCCCTTCACCCGCCCTCCGACCCACGGCGAGTGGTACGACAAGCCGCCCCAGAGGACCGTCTCCTCGGCATCAGGGACGATTCGGCACACGGTCTCGCGGAGCGCGGCCACGACGTCACGCCGCTCCGAGGGCACCCCCGCAAGGAATCTGCGGACCTCGGAGGGATCCGATCGCTCGCCTACCCTCGCCACGGCGCCACCTGGAACGCTCCGGTGAACGACGGCGAGCCCCCCACCCGTCGCCACGCGAGAAGCGCCAGCCAGACCACGAACAGCCGCAGCTCGATCGGCAGCGTTGGCGGAAGGTCGAACTGAGCCCGGCCGCTCCACACCCCCTCCGGAACCGCCGTGCCGATCACCTGGTCTTGCTCAAGAAGTCGGATCTCGCGAAACCACGCCGCCGGCGAGCGGAGGACGAAGTTCCTGTCGCCGAAGCGAACCGCGAACGCCCGCGAGAAGGCGCGCAGCGGAACGGCGTGCGCTGCCACCCCGTCCGGTCCGAAGAGAGCGATCTCCCGGAAGAAGGTGGCGTCGCGGCGAACGCGGTAGGTGACCTCGCCGGCCCGGATCTCCCCGCGCGCGAACCACGTCGACAGACGGACGTCGCCGACGCGGCGCCCGTCCTCGTCGCGGACCTCGTAGTTCGACGACAGCCCAACCGGTTCCGCCGTCAGCATGGGTGAGACGCTCCTTCGGCCTCTGGCTTGCTTCTCAGAGTACACCAACCACGGCGTCGCTCGCTTCCGTCCGCGCGCATCGGGCACGCCGCCGACGGAGAGAATGGGGTATCCTTCGGCCTTGGTACCATGAACCGACGCCTGCTCTTCATCGTCCTTGCGCCGCTCGCGGCCGGAGTTCTGCGCATTCCCGGCGCGACCTCCCTCGCCGCCGCGGACATCTGGAACGCCGTCCCTTACGCGATCATCGGCGTGACCGTGATCGATGTCGAGGCCGGTGTCGCCCGGCCCGACCAGACGGTCCTCGTCCGCGACGATCGAGTCGACGCCATCGGCCCTGCTGACGACGTCTCGATCCCGAGCGACGCCGTGATCGTCGACGGCCGCGGGCTCTTCCTCATGCCGGGCCTCTGCGACGCCCACGTCCACTTTGTCGACCCCGAGGTCTTCGGGCGCGTGATGGTCGCCAACGGCGTCCTTTTCGCCCGCGATACGGGGATGCCGACGGCTGACATCCTGAACGTGAAGGACCGCCTGAATCGCGGCGTCCTCATCGGGCCGGAACTCGTTGCCACGGGGACGATTCTCGACGGGGAGCCGCCGCTCATCCCCGAGATATCGATCGGCCTGGGCTCGCCCGAGGCGGCCCGTGCGGCGGTTCGGCAGCAGGCGGCCGCGGGCGTGGACATGATCAAGGTCTACAGCCGCCTGGATCGGGACACCCTGTTCGCGATCCTCGGCGAAGCCAGCGCACTCGGCCTCAAGGTCGTCGGCCACGTGCCGGAGTCGGTCTCGATCGGCGAGGCTGCCTCGGCGGGTCTCGCGTCGAGCGAGCACTTCTTCGGGTTCGAGAGACTCATCGCAGAGCTCCTTGGCCAACCTGTTCGAAGGGAATACGTCGGCATGGGCTCCGAGGCCGGGTACCTGCTTCGACTTGGCGACGTCGACGCGCAGACCATGGCGCAGGCGCTCGGCCAGCTCCGCGAGAGCGGCCTGACCGTCTGCCCTACGGTCAACGTGTTCAAGGTCGGCGTCCACACGTCGCAGTTCAAGTCGGGCCACTTCCCGCTCGGCGAGTACATCTCGCCGACGATTCTCGAGACATGGCGAAGCCTGTGGGGCGAGCAGGATGACCTGCCCGACATCCTATGGAAGGCATGGGCGCGCGTTGTCGTCAGACTCCAGGAGGCGGGAATCCCCCTCATGGTCGGCACCGACCTTTGCACTCCCGGGTCTCTGCCGGGGTTTTCCGTCCACGACGAGATGGAGATCTGGCAGGACGCCGGCGTCCCTCCCGCCGACGTGTTGCGCAGCGCGTCGCTCGTGCCCGCGCGGTTCATGGGCCTGAATGACCGCCTGGGGACCCTCAGCGCGGGCGCGACGGCATCGATGGTCCTCCTTCGCGCGAACCCGCTCGACGATGTCCGCAACGCACGAGAGATCGAAGCCGTCTTCCTTCGCGGGAGGTACTACGATCGGGCAGCCCTCGACCAGCTGCTGGCGGAGGCGAGAGACCTCGCAAAGCGCTAGAGGTCTCGGCGGTAGCGAATCGCTTCGAGGGGCTTACCCACCTCGAGGATCTTCGAGGCTCCGTCGGGCGCGTACCCCATCGCTTCGTAGAACCGCCGCGCGTTCGCGTTCCCGGCGAACACCCACAGGACCGCGGACCGGCATCCGTGAGCTCGGAGGAGGCTCTCTCCATATCGGCACAGACGCGTCCCGAGACCGCGGCGCCAGCGCCCGGGTGCAAGGTAGACTCCCCAGATCTCGCTCACAAACTCCGCGTCGACGTCCTCGTCGCGGCAGCGGCCGAGTGTGAGAAAGCCGACGACCGTTCCCGCTTCCAGAACGACGTAGGTCTCCTCCGGGCCGTCGCGCGTCGAGCGCAGAAACATGGCTTCTCTTCGCCTGTAATCGAGCGTCTCGAGACGCTCGTCCGGCACCAACCCGCGGTACGCGACGCGCCAAGCGTCGATGTGAACCCGCGCCAAGGGCGCAGCGTCCGCCGCCGTTGCGGGACGGATCACGACGTCGTCTCGCTCTCGAGCCATGGTGTACGCCAGCTCCTACGCCGAGTGTGTCGCCCGCTCTTGCCGCCTCCACAACACGAAGCAGAGCCAGACGATGAAGAGGCGAACCTCGAGCGGGAGGCTCTCCGGAAGAGAGACACGCGCCCGGCGGCTCCATGCCCGTTCCGCAGCCACCCGCCCGATCTCCGCTTCTCCGTCATAGAGGACCATCTCTCGCCGCCACACCGACGGCGCCTGAAGGACGTACTCCCGCCCGGCATGCGCGATCGCGAATGCACGTCGGAGCACGCTTCGCTTCTCCGCTCGCGCCAAGGGCGAGCTGGCGCCCTCGAGGACGAAGCCTGTGCCGACCGCACGCTCCCGTGAGACCTTGTACTCCAAGCCGCCGGCGACGACGGATCCGCGCTCCCGCCACCCCGACAGCCTGACTTGGCCGACCTCCTGCTCGCGGTCATCTCTTGCTACGAAGTCCCACACGAACCATCGCTTCGGCGTCACGGTCCACACGTGCCCCTCCTCACCCGCCGCACCGGCCAGCGGCAGACCGCGCCGACAGGGCGCGCGAACGCAGGATACTCACCCTACATGCTGTGGAGCAACGCCCATCGAGCCGCTCGGAACGTCGTCCGCGCCGGGCTATACTGGCCTGCGAACCATGACCAAGAGGAGATCGAGGGAAACGGATCCCGTTCCGTCGCTTCCTGCTTTGTCGAACGACGAGATTCGTCGCTACTCGCGGCAGATCATCCTGCCTGACGTCGGACTGGAGGGGCAGCGGCTCCTGAAGAGCGCCAGCGTGCTCATCATCGGCACGGGCGGACTCGGCAGCCCGGCCGCCCTCTACCTCACCGCCGCCGGCGTCGGCCGCATCGGCATCGTCGACCACGACGTCGTCGACGTGTCGAACCTCCACCGCCAGATCCTCCACGGTAGCGCGAGCCTCGGCGCTCGAAAGGTCGAGTCAGCGAGGGAACGCCTGCGCGAGGTCAATCCACTCGTCCAAGTTGACGTCTACGACGAAGCGCTCACCTCGGAGAACGCCGTACGCATCGCGTCGCCCTACGACGTCGTGATCGACGCGTCGGACAACTTCGCGACCCGTTACCTCTCGAACGACCTGTGCGTCTTGCTCGGCAAGCCCAACGTGTACGGTGCCGTCCTCCGCTTCGAGGGCCAGGTCAGCGTCTTCGACGCCAAGCGAGGCCCGTGCTACCGCTGCGTGTTCCCCACCCCGCCGCCGGCGGACGCCGTGCCGACCTGCACCGAGAGCGGCATCCTCG
>JAQTVA010000067.1 GCA_028707055.1 Candidatus Bipolaricaulis sp.
CGGGGAGTGCCTGCAGGATTCTCTCGTGGCGCTCGGGCGGCGCGTAGAGGAGCAGAAATCCGCCGCCGCCGGCGCCGAGAATCTTGCCTCCAAACGCGCCGCGGTCCCGCGCGGTCTCGTACCACGCGTCGATCTGTGGGTTCGTGATCCCGTTGGCCAGCTGTCGCTTGAGCTGCCATCCGGCGTGAAGGAGCTCCCCCATCTCTTCCGGTCGCCCGGCTTCGAGGGCGGCCCGCAGGTCGTGGGCCATGCGCGCCATCTGCACGAGCGCCTTGGAGTTGGCGTTGCCGCGGCGCGTGTTCGCTCCCTGTTCCTTCAAGACGGCGTCGCTCTCCCTCGCGATCCCGGTGTAGAGGAGGAGGAGGCTTCTCTCCAGCCGCTCCTTCGTCTCCGGCGCGACGCGCACGGGGTCGACGGCGACCTGTCCGTTGCTCTGGAATCGGATGAACTGCATCCCGCCGAACGCGGCGATGTACTGGTCCTGCTTGCCGATTGGCTTTCCGCAGCGCTCGATCTCGATCTCGCACGCCTCTCGCGCCAGTCGCTCGGCGGGCACGGTCTTTCCCTGATAGGCCCATAGGGCGTTCAGGAGGCCGACGGTGTATGCGCTCGACGATCCGAGCCCCGTGCCGTGCGCGGGCACGTCGGAGATCGAGGCGATTTCGATGCCGGCGCGGATTCCGACGGCCTTGAGGGATTCGCGCACGAGTTCGTGGCGCAGTTCGTCCACGGAATCGACCACCTCGGTGATCGAGTAGCTGACGCGGATCCTGCGATCGAACTTCGGGTTGACGAAGAGGTAGATGGACTTGTCGATCGCGGTGCTCACGACCGCGCCCTCATGATCGCGGTAGAAGGCGGGGATGTCCGTGCCCCCGCCGACGAAGCTGATCCGAAGCGGGGTGCGGGAGATGATCACTCGCGTTCGCTCCCTCTGGGCGGGTTCGTTGGGTTCGTTGGGTTCATTGAGTTCGTTGAGTTCGTCGGGGTCGTTCTGTTGGGCGAGTTCCGGAACCCGAAGAACTCAATGAACCCAACGAACAGACGCCGGTCATCCTATTCCCCCACATCGAGCGGCAGCCGCGGGGCGTGGTCGACGGGCTGGAGCTCGGGCAGCTCTTTGTCCGAGGCGGTCATCTCTTTGAGCCGGCGCGCTCCCGGCAGCAGCCTCCCCTCCAGCGAGGCCACCGCCTTGTTGTACGCCCCAACGCTCTTCTCGAGGTGACGGCCGACGTCGGCGATCGGGTCGAGGACGTTGACGATGCGGTCGTAAAGGTCTCGTCCTTGCTCGGCCATGGCGTGCGCGTTTTCGGCGACGTAGAGCTGGTCCCACCCGAAGGCGACGGTGCGGAGGAGCGCGTAGAGGGTGATCGGGGAGGCGAAGAGGATCTTCTGCTTCAGGCCGTACTCGAGCAGCTCCGGGTCCTCCTCGAATGCCGCCGACAGCGCGGATTCGATCGGGACGAACATCACGACGAGTTGAGGTGCGTTCTCGAACTGGTTCCAATACTGCTTCCTCGCCAGCTCCTGGATGCGGAGGCGGGTGGCCTTGACGTGGTCGGTGAGACGGCCGTGTCGCGCGTCGCCGTCGAGCTTCATCGCGTCGAGATACGCGGCCGCGGAGGCCTTGGCGTCGACGGGTAGAATGCCGCCGCCGGGGAGGTGGATGACCATGTCCGGACGGCCCTCGTCGGTGACCGTCTGCTCGTCGAAGTCGATGTGGTCCTCCATCCCGGCGAGTTCGGCGATTCGGCGGAGCTGGAGCTCTCCCCACCGTCCGCGCGCCGTCGAGGACTTCATCGCCTGCGACAGGGTCGTGGTGGTCAGCTGGAGCTGGGACTGCGCCTCGCCCAGGCCGCGGATCTGCTGCTCGATCGAGCGGTAGGCGCCTTCGCGCTTCTCTTCGAGGGTGCGAATCTGGCCGTCGAGGACGGTGAGCGACTTCTCGAGCGGCGCGACGAGTCCCTTGAGCTCCTCCTTCTGCGTTCCCCAGTCCCCACGCAGCTGCTCGAGGAGCCCGGTCAGCTGCTGGCGGGTGTGCGTGAGGAACTGCTCGGTGTTCGTCGTCAACGCGGTCGATGCGACGGAGCCGAAGACGTCGCGGAGGGTCTCCTGCGCGTGGTCGATCCACTGCGCGCGCTCGGCCGCCGCGGCGCGCTCGGCCTCGGCGCGCGTGACATCGACTCGCAGGCGCTCGTTCTCACCCCGCAGGGTTTCCATCCCCGCGAGCGCCTCGGTCTTGCTCCCTAGCTCGGCGGTCAGGGTGGCATGGCGCGTCTGCGCTCGAAGGTGCGCGACGAGCGCGCCGAGCGCTGCGCCCGCGACCAGTCCCACCACGAGAAGAACCCACTCCATCCGCGCTCCTTGCCGACCGAACGTCACCCAGACCTGCGGAGATCCTACCCTGGGCGAGGGAAGAAGCCCACTTGAGGGTTCGTCGAGTTCGTTGGGTTCGTTGAGTTCGTCGGGTTCGTGAAGGTCTACGACTCGTGGGATTGCGGAACCCGACGAATCCGTCAACGCCGTTCGGCTCAGAGCCCAATGGACTCAATGAACGAAGTTGCCCCAGGCAACTCAAGGAACCCAACGAATGTCTCTCACGGCTCGCGCAGGTCGATCTCTCCCGACTCTTCGTTCGGGCCGCGCAGAACGTGGCCGCGGACTCCGTCGACGCGCAGGAGGATGTAGTCGGGATCGTCCGGTCCCGGGGGCCAGTCGTCGCGCCACTCCTCGTGCCACAGCCGCGTACGACGCTCGGGGTCGGTGACGATCCCGGCGACGCCGTGGAGCGCCGCGTAGTTGAAGCGATCGGTGTCCACGAAGAGAAGGGTGACCTCGGGGTGATGCTCGATCTGGTTCACCTTCCGCGAAGCCCGCGAGGTGGGAAGCCAGAGCGTCTTCCCTTCCCGCAGGACGAGGTCCATCGGGCGGGACTCCGGGAACCCGTCCTCGCCGACGGTCACGAAAAGGGGGAAGGGGATTCCGTCGACCATCGACCAGAAGGCGTCGGCCAGCGAGCCGGTCGCTCGCTTCAGCTGCGGCGCCGCAACGTGGAACACCTCCGCGTCGCGGAGGCCGAACGCGGCGATGACGTCGTCGACGAAGGCCTCGCGAACAAGGAGAACGGCGGCGGCGTTCGACGCGACGAGCTCGCGAACGCTGTCCGCGTGTCCGCCTCCGTCGAGCTCCCACCGCCCCACCTCGTCGATGAACACCACATCGCACGTCGTCACGGCGCGGTGAACGGCCATGCGGGCGAAGCGAAGCGCCTCCGGGCGGACGTAGAACCTCCCCACGGGGCGGCCCGGCGGCGTGGATTCCGCGAACTCGTGTTCTTCCCCGGCCGCGAGGTCGACGACGCGGTAGCCGACGGTCGCGCCGCCTTCAAAGCGACGCGGGGCGAGGATCCCGCCGACCGAGATTCCCCGGTCGCGTAGGTGTTGCACGACGCGCTCGGCGGTCCGCGTCTTCCCGGCGGCGATCCCGCCAGCGAGGATCACGGGCCTGCGCGGCGTCGCACGCAGTCCGGCCTCGACCGCGTGAGCGATCTCAGGGGCCAGGCGCGCGGCTTCGTCACCCGCCGGCTCGTGCGGCGTCATGCGCGCGCCAGGTCCTTGCGCAGCCCGACGCGGTCGTTGAACGCCTCGATCCGCTCGTCGATCGCCGCCACGGACTCGTGGATGCGGTCCCAGTAGGCGGGGTAGTCGTACCACTGCGCGTGGAGCTCGTCGAGGGAGTGGCCGAGCTGTTCGACCCACGTGAAGTACTTCAGGTTGTGGATCCGCTTCCGCTCGCGGTATCCGAGTTCCAGCGCGTGGTCCGTTTTGATGCCGTGCAGGTGGGCGTGGAAGTCGATGGCGGCCTGCGTCTCCGTGTAGCGGCCGTGGGCCTGCTCCAATTCGGCGAGGCGCGTCTGGTACAGCTCCATCGAGTCGGTGAGCACCGTGAGGACGATGTCGCGCTCCCCGAGTTCGTAGTACTTGGCGAACTTGATCGACGACAGGAGATTGGCGACGCCCGAGATGCCGAGGAGGTCGAGCCGATCGACGAGCCCGGCATCGACGCCCTGGCGTTTCAGGTACGTCCGTCCCGCGGGTTCGTTGAACAGCCGGATCAGCGCCATCGTGTCCGCGTCGTCGATCGCCACGACCATGTCCGTGTTGCGGACGTTGTGGATCCAGGGGACGTGCTTGTCGCCGATCCCTTCGATCCGGTGCGCGCCAAAGCCGTTCTCAAGGAGCGTCGGGCATTGCAGCGCCTCCGACACGACGAGCTTGCTGCGCGGGTAGCGCTCCTTCAGGTAGTCGCCGCACCCCATCGTCCCCGACGATCCCGAGGTGAGAACGACGCCGGCATAGCTCCCATCGCCGAGCTCGGCCTGGAGAACCTCCTCCATCGCGTGCCCGGTGACTTCGTAGTGCCAGAGGTGGTTCCCGGGCTCGTCGAACTGGTTGAAGATCATGACGTTGTCACGCGTCGCCTCGAGCTCCTTGCACTTCTGGAAGATCTCCCAGACGTTCGACTCCGACCCCGGCGTCGCGATGACCTCACCGGCGACCTTCGCCAGCCACTCGAACCGCTCGCGCGACATCCCCTCGGGCAGGATGGCGATCGACTCGCAAGCGAGGAGGTTGGCGTTGTACGCCCCGCCACGGCAGTAGTTCCCCGTCGACGGCCAGACGGCCTTGTGGAACGTGGGATCGAACTGGCCGGTTACGAGGCGGGGAACGAGGCACCCGAACGTGGCCCCGACCTTGTGGGCTCCGGTGGGGAACCACTTCCCGACGAGGGCGAGGATCCGTGCAGGGACGCCGGTGAGTTCGCTCGGGAACTCGAGCACGTTCACGCCGCCGAACGCGCCGCCCCGCGGCACCGGCTCGTTCTTCCAGGTGATGCGAAACAGATTCAGAGGATGGAGGTCCCACAGCCCGATCGAGCCGAGCTTCTTCACGATCGGGGCGGGGATCTTCCGAGGATCCTTCATCTCGGCGAACGTCGGCACGACGATCCCGCGCTCTCGGGCGCGCTCGACGGTCCGCTTCAGCTGCGCTTCGTGCTCTCTCAGGTCGATCATTCGGTCTCTCCTCGACCCCCACGGCTCTCGCGGCTCCCGCACGCGGAGTCCCGCCAGTTGAGGCCTCGTTCGGGCAATGCTATCATGCTGTCTGACCAGTTCGCAAGATCCCGTACCCAGACAAGGAAAGAGGAACCATGCATGAGCTCGTCATCCGCAACGGAACGCTGGTCAGTCCCCTCTCCGTCGTCTCCGCCGACGTAGGCATCGACGGGGAGCGGATCGCCGCCGTCGGACCGTCGCTCCGCGGGGGCCGGGAGATCGACGCCACCGGGCTGTTGCTCTTTCCGGGGCTGATCGATGCGCACGTGCACATGGCGCTCCCCGTCGCGGGAACGCGGTCGAGCGATGATTTCCTGTCGGGGACCCAAGCCGCGGCATGCGGCGGCGTCACGACGATCGTCGACTTCACGGTCGGGGCTCCGGAGCGGTCGATCCCGCAGGCGATCGAGGCCCGCCTGGCCGAAGCGGCGGCGTCGGTTGTCGACTACGCCCTCCACGGGGAGGTGGTCGGGTGGCGCTCCGGGCGGCAAAGCGAGTTCCGGGACGCGATCGAGCTGGGGGTGTCGAGCTTCAAGTTCTACACGACGTACGCCGAGTCGGGGCGCCGCACGGAGCCGCGCGAGATGGTGGCGGCGTTTCGCGAGCTGGCCGGCCTCGGAGCGCTGGCGCTCGTGCACGCGGAGGATGAGGGACTGATCCGGTCGATTGCCGCGCGCCTTACGGACGAGGAGCGCGGCCGCATGCGGACCCTGGCTGCGGCGCGCCCCGATCTCGCGGAGCAGGCCGCGGTCTCCCAGGCCACGGGAGCCGCCCGAACGAGCGGCTGCTCCGTCCACATCGTGCATGTGAGCTCGCAGATCGGCCTCGACGCGGTGCGGTCCGCGCGGTCCGACGGGGTCTCCGTCACCGCCGAGACGTGTCCGCAGTACCTGCTTCTGACGAGCTCCGTCTACGACCGCGAGGACGGCCACCTCTTCTCGGCGTCGCCTCCGTTGCGGACGGACCGCGACCGCGACGCGTTGTGGGCCGCCATCCGCAGTCGGGACATCGACTACCTCGCCACCGACCACTGCCCGTTCACGCGTGCGCAGAAGATGTGGCGCGGCTCGTTCCTCGACCTGCCGTACGGTCTTCCGGGCGTCGAGACCCTGCTGCCGCTCGTCTACACCGAGGGCGTCACCAGAGGGCGTCTGCACCTGACCGACCTCGCGCGGATCCTCTCCGAGAGCCCGGCCAAGCGCCTGGGCATCCATCCGCGCAAGGGAGCCCTCGACGTCGGCTCCGACGCCGACATCGTCCTCTACGACCCGAACGGCGAGTCGAGGGTCTCCGCCCAGATGCTTCATTCGCGCACCGACTTCTCGCCGTACGAAGGAAGGACGGTGTCCGGCCGCGTCGCCGCCACCCTGTCGAGGGGCGAGGTCGTCTACGAGAAGGGGCGCATCACGGCGTCGCCCGGCCGCGGACGCCCTGTGCGCACCGAGGTGCATCGATCGTCTCGGTGACACGGGAATCGGCAAGGCTTCAGCCTGGCGGGAGGGTGTGGAGGGTGTACAATCCCGTCTGACAAGCAGACAACCAAACAGGACGGGTGGGAGGGGAAACCACGCGAGCAGTACGCTGTTTCCGGTCCAGGGACGCCGGATGGGCGTGCTGTGATGGGACGATGCGCAAGACGGCCTACGTAGACCTGTCTCTCGGCTCGACGGAGATCGCGGACACGCCGGACGATCGCCTCGGCGCCTTCCTCGGCGGCCGGGGGTACGGAGCGAGCCTGCTCTACGACCTCGTTCCGCCGGGCGTCGGGCCGCTCGATCCGGGGAACGCGCTCATCCTGACGTCGGGGCTCTTCTCCGGTACGTCGTGGCCCGCCGCCTCCCGCTACCACCTGACGTTCCGATCGCCGCTCACGGGGTGCTACGGGTATGCGAACGCGGGGGGAAAGCTTGGCCCGTTCCTCGCGGCGTGCGGCTTCGATGCCGTCGTCGTGCGCGGGCGCGCCGAGAGTCCGGTCTATCTCCTCGTGGATTGCGGCGCCGTAGCGATCCTGCCGGCCGGCGACCTGTGGGGAAGAATGACCGGGGAGACGGAAGAGATCCTGCATCGGCGGTATCCAGACGCGGCGGTGGCCGGCATCGGGCCGGCCGGCGAGCACGGCGTTCGGTTCGCGGCCGTCATCAACGACGGCGGACGCGCGGCGGCGAGAACCGGCGGCGGCGCTGTGTTCGGATCGAAGAACCTGAAGGCCGTCGTCGTCGCGAAGGCGCCGCTCCGTCGGGCGCCCACGGCGTTCCTCGGCGAGGCGCGACGGGCCGCCGAGCAGCTTCTCGCCGCGCCGTCGATCGCCCACCTGAGCCGCTGGGGAACGCCGTTTCTAACGGCGATCAAGAACGAGATCGGCGATCTGCCGACGAGGAATCACCAACGGGGACAGGTGTCTTTCGTCGACCGGATCGACGCCGAGGCCCTCGAAGCGTACAAGGCGGCGACGAAGGGCTGTTTCGGTTGTCCGATCCGCTGCGGGCGGGTCTCGACGGTGCCGGCGGGAGCGTACGCCTGCACCACGGCGGGACCGGAGTACGAGACCGTCGACTCCCTCGGACCGCAGTGCGACTGCGGCGATCCGGAGGCCGTCATCTACGCCAACATGCTGTGCAACGAGCTCGGCCTCGACACGCTGTCGACCGGCGCGACGATCGCGTTCGCCATGGAGTGTCACGAGCGGG
>JAQTVA010000068.1 GCA_028707055.1 Candidatus Bipolaricaulis sp.
TGGCCCTGCGCCAGAACCCTCGTGTGCGTGTCTTCGGCCAGGCGAGCCTGGGTGCCACAACGGCCATCGACGGGTTCGAGCTGGAGGACGGTTCGCTGCTCCTCGTCGCCACCCAGTACATGGTCGATCCACTGGGACACGTCTTTGCGTCAGCCACAAGGGCTCCCTGGGCGACCGGTTCTCGGCTCTCGACGGGGAACTGCGTTGCCGAGCCTCTTCGGCCGGACGTCCTCATCCCGCTGCAGAAGCCGCTGTCGGCGGCGGCACAAGACAGGATGACGCCGGACCAGATCCTGGCCTACCTCGGCGCAGATCCCGTACTCGATGCGGCGCTCACTTGGCTCCGCGAAACGCAGACATCTTCATCCGTCGACGCCGTGACGACGCCATAGGGTCACGCCCTCCGCGGGGTGGTCTATGCGCGCACGGCGTGCGCCAGCTTCCGCTCTTCGACGACCTGCTCGGCAATCGCATACGGCACGGACTCGTAGTGCTCGAACTGCATCGTGAACGTGCCGCGGCCGCTCGTGAGATTCCGGATCTCCGACGCATAGCCGAACATCTCCGCGAGGGGCACCATCGCCTGGAGGATCGTCGCGTTCCCCCTCGCATCCATTCCGGTGATTCGGCCGCGCTTGCTGCACAGGTTCCCCGTGACGGCCCCGGTGTGCTCGTCCGGAACGGTCACCTCGACGCTCATGACCGGTTCGAGGAGTTCAAGTCCCGCCCGAAGGCAGGCTTCGCGGAATCCCATCCGTCCGCAAGTCCGGAACGCCTGCTCCGAGGAATCGACGTCATGCATCGACCCATCGTAGACGGTAACCAACACATCGACGATGGGGAAACCGGCGTACGGACCTCTGGTCATCTCCTCGACGATTCCCCGCTCGATCGCCGCGAGGTACTCGCGAGAGATCTTCCCGCCCGTGATCTCATCCTCGAACTGGAACCCCGAGCCGGGATCGGTGGGTTCGACTCGGAAGGCCATGTGCGCGTACTGACCCCGTCCGCCGGTCTGCTTGATGTGCCGATACTCGTGATCGACGGGAGCGAGGATCGTCTCGCGGTAGGCGACCTGAGGTCGGTCGGAGACGACGGAGACGCCGAACTCGCGCTTGAGACGATCGAGAATGATCTCGAGGTGCAACTCGCCCATGCCGGAGATGATCACCTCACCGGTCTCCTGGTTGGATCGGACCACGAACGTCGGGTCCTCGTCGGCGAGCCGATGCAGGGCGCTCGACAGCTTGTCGCGGTCGTCGCTCGACGCAGGCGCGACCGCGACGCCGATGACCGGCGTAGGAAACTCGATCGACTCCAGCAGGATCGGGTGCTCGTGGCTGCACAACGTGTGTCCGGTGAGGGTGTCCGATAGACCAACGACCGCGCCGACCTCGCCCGCGTGCAGAACCTCGATCGGCTCTCGATCGTTGGCGTGCATCTCGAAAAGCCGGCCGACCCGCTGCATCCTGCCGACGCTCGAGTTGTACACCTGGGCTCCCAAGGCGATGCTTCCTGAGTACACGCGCACGTACGTGAGCTTGCCCATGTGCTTGTCGCTCTGGATCTTGAACGCGAGCGCCGCCAGGGGGGCGTCGTCGCGCGGGCGCCGGATGAGTTCCTTGTCGGATTCCAGGCTTGCGCCGATCACGGGCGGGAGATCGACCGGGGACGGCAAGTAGTCGACGATGGCGTCGAGCAGCTTCCGCACGCCCTTGTTCTTGAACGCCGCGCCGCAGAGAACAGGAATGAATCGCCCGGCGATCGTCGCCTTGCGGATCGCCCGCACGACCTCGTCGCGCTCCGGCGCGATCCCTTCGATGAACTTCTCCATTAGCGGATCGTCCTGCTCGCTGATTCGCTCGATCATGGCGGCTTCCGCCTCGCGCGCTCGAGCCTTCAGGTCGTCGGGGATCGGCTCTTCGCGGATCGCCGTGCCGGTGGGCGAGTCGTCGTAGTAGATGGCCTTCATCTCGACGAGGTCGATGATCCCGCGGAAGCTCCCCTCCGCGCCGATCGGAATGACGACCGGAACGGCGTTCGCCCCGAGTTCCTCGCGGATTTCGAGAACGACGCGATCGAAGTCGGCGCCGGTTCGATCCATCTTGTTGATGAACGCAATCCGCGGCACGCCGTACTTCTCGGCCTGTCGCCAGACCGTTTCGGCCTGCGGCTGAACTCCTCCCACGGCGCAGAACAGCGCCACGGTGCCATCAAGAACGCGAAGGCTACGTTCCACTTCTGCTGTGAAGTCGACGTGGCCGGGGGTGTCGATCAGATTGACACGATGGTCGCGCCAATACGTGGTCGTCGCCGCCGAGGAGATGGTGATCCCTCGCTCCTGCTCCTGAATCATCCAATCCATCGTCGCCTCGCCGTCGTGGACCTCTCCGACCTTGTGGAGTCTCCCCGTGAAGAAGAGGATGCGCTCGCTCACGGTCGTCTTCCCGGCGTCGATGTGGGCCATGACGCCCACGTTTCGTATGTATTCCATCGGGGTTGCCTTCATGACTTGTCGCCTCCGCGAGTCCTCTCTCTTCCCCGTCGCCTCCAACGCCTGGATGCCTGGGTCTTGGCCCTCCAATCTCGCAGTTCGATTGTGACGATCTCGCGTTGTGCCGTGAAAAACAGCAGGATCGCGTCCGCCAGCACGAGGGGGAGTTGACGAGAACTCGGAACGGAAAGATACGACCGCGTCGGCGCAAAGTCAACGACGCCTCCATCTCTGGGACCCATCGCGGAGGCGCAGTCTGCGGAGTGCGGCGCGTTGGAGTGCACGACTTCCCCTTCTTTCGGTAAGATGGCGGACATGAGGATTCCGACGAGCGGCTCGACCGGATGGCGTCCGCGGCGTCCGAGAATGCGACGGGTCCTTGCCGCGATTATTCGCGCGATCTTTGCCCTCCTGACACGGTCCCGCGTTGAGGGATCCGAGAGAATTCCAGCGGAAGGTCCGCTCCTCGTCGTCGCGAACCACTTCCACTTCATCGATCCGCTCGCTGTGATCAACGCCGTGCGGCGCCCTCTCGACTTCGTCGGCGGGTTTCACATGCCGTTCGCGCCCGCGGCCGTGCGGTTCATCCCTCGCTTGTGGGGCTTGTACCGCATTCCGCGCGGAAAGGAAGGGTTCGCCCGTGCCGCGCTCCGCGGAGCCGAAGCTACGCTGCGCGGGGGAGGCATCGTCGGCATCTTCCCTGAGGGAGGGAGCTGGACGAACGTTCTCCGTCGCCCCCGTCCCGGAACCGCATTCCTCGCTGCGCGGACCGGGGTCCGCGTGCTTCCGATCGGCATCGACGGCACCGACGGGATTCTCCCGTCGCTTCGTCGCTTCCGCCGTCAGCGCGTGACCGTCCGAGTCGGATCTCCCATCGGTCCGTTCCGGGCGGACGGCACCGCTCGCCCGGGGCGAGACCAGCTCGACACCATCGGAGACGCGATCATGCGCGCGGTGGCCGAACTGATCCCCGAGAGCCGCCGCGGCGTGTACTCGCCCGATCCGGACGTCCGCCGAGCGGCAGAGTCGGTGGCGGCGTATCCGTGGGAACGGACTTCTCGTCACGACCCGACACCGCGAGCCAAGGAAGGAGAACCCCATGAATGAGAGACCGACCCTGTCTCCCGTCGTGCGACGGGAACGACGCGCGTGGTACCTGTACGACTTTGGGAACTCGGCGTACGCCTCGGTCGTACTGCTCGCGGTGTACGCCGCCTACTTCAAGGAGACCGTCGTCGGAGGGGCCAGGGGGTCGTTTCTGTGGGGCCTCTCCGTCGGCCTGGCGACGCTCGTCGTCGCCATCCTCTCTCCGATTCTGGGCGCCCTGGCCGACGTCTCCGGGGCGAAGAAACGGTTCCTGTTTGCCTTCACGTTCATGTCGTGCGTCTTCACCGCCTCCCTCTTCTTCGTGACCCAGGGCTCGATCGTCATCGGCATGGTCTTCTTCATCCTCGCCGAGATCGGCTACCGCAGCGCGCAAGTGTTCTACGACGCCCTCCTCCCGGAGATTGCGACAGAGTCGGAGATGGGGAGAGTCTCCGGAAACGGCTGGGCCATCGGGTCTGTGGGAGGCATCCTCGTTCTCGTTCTCGTCATCGCGCTGACTCAACTCGTGAAAGCCCCGTGGGTCACCCGCGCGTCGCTCGTGCTCACCGCCGTGTTCTACGCCATCTTCGCGATTCCGATCTTCCTCCGGCTGCGCGAGCGCGGAACGGCGCGGCCGTTTCCCCGAGGCCGCGAACTCCTTGCTCTTCCGTTCCGCCGGATCGCGGAAACGTTCCGTGCCATCCGACATTACAAAGAATTCGGGAAGTTCATGCTCGCGTTTCTCCTCTACAATGACGGAATCTTGATGACGCTCAGTTTCGCCGCGATCCTCGGGACGGTGCTGTTCAACCTGACCCAGATGCAGCTCGTTCTGTTCATGATCCTTGTTCAGGTCACGAGCGTTCCTGGCGCCTTCATTCTCGGTCGCGTGACCGATCGCACGAGCGCCCGCACGGCGCTTCTAGCCTCACTTGCCCTGATGATCGGAGCCATTGTGTGGATGTACTTCAACCGCTCGCTCGTCTCGTTCTACGTTATCGGCGGCGTCGCCGGATTCGCCCTCACGGGCGTCCAGTCCGTGAGCCGGACGATGATCGGGTTCCTCGCTCCCGAGGGGCGGAGTGCCGAGTTCTACGGGTTCTTCTCCGTCGCCGGGCGCACGTCGTCGTTCATTGGCCCGACGGTGTATGGGATCGTCGCCGCCCGCGTCGCCCTGGCGCTCCAGAGCCGCGGGGCAGAGTCGCTGCTTGCCGAGCAGTCCGGACAGCGAGCCGCCGTGCTCTCGATCCTCGTTTTCCTGGTGGTCGGCACCGCGCTCCTTCTCCTCGTGAACGAGCGTGCCGGGCGGAGCGCGCGCCGTGCGGCGCGGTAGGCGAGCCCCAAGAGACTGACGAGAAAGACCGTTACGGCCAGGCTCCTATGAGCCGCAGCCAGCGGCGCTCTCGCGGCTGCCTTGATTGAGCGTCGCTTGCACAACGGACTGCCGGCAGGCACCTTGCGGCCTAGTTCTGCGCCCTAGACCTGAACTGACAAAGAAGCGCGGGGAGCGCCACAGACCATCCTTATGCAATCCAATAGCCATCCTCAAGGATGTTGACACTGGATCGCGGAAGCAGTAGTATGCCTCCTGCAGCCATCCACACGGATGGTGAAAACAGGCGTCGAAGGAGGCTCCATGCATGACCTCTTCAGGACTCGGATCCACGTGTGGCCGATTAGCGTCTGCTTGCTGCGCGGCGCGGGCCGGGTTGGGCGACCCTATCGCGGGGGACCGAGGAAACACGCGGCGGACGTGACGCTTGAAGTCGGCGGGCTCGGCATCCACTGGCAGATCGAGAGCCGGCCGACCGACACTCGCGCAGGTGCACCAGAAGGCTTCTCCCCGTAGGATGTTCGCCGCCCGGTCAAGAGATGGAGGTTCGGATGTCGGAGAGTGAGAAGATCACCATCAACCTCGGCCCTGTCGACCTCGGACGGATCGACGTCCTGGTCGAGCAAGGGCTGTACTCCAACCGGACGGACCTCATCCGTACGGCCATTCGCAATCAGCTGGATCGACACGATGTCGTGATCCAGGACCTTGTCGTGCGTCGGTCGTTCACCCTCGGTGTGACGATTCTCGATCGAAAGACGCTCGAACGTTCGGCCGCAAAGGGCGAGCAGATCTCACTCCGCGTGGTGGGTCTTCTCCACATCCACGACGACGTCCCCCCCGAACTCGCGAGGGAGGTCATCCGCGCGGTCAACGTCTACGGAGTCGTCCACGCCTCCGCCGGGGTGAAAGACGCCCTTGCGGACCGAGTCGGCAGGGTCTGGTCCTGGGAGGAGTAGCGTCTCGGTTCACACGTAGGCGGGGTTGACTCGCTCCGCGCTGCATCTTACGGTCTCCGCTCGGGAGGAACGCCGGATGTCGAAGTCGCACGTCGATACGATTGCCGCAGAGCTCGCCCTCGCCGCACATCAAGTCCACGCCGTCGCCGCGCTGCTGGACGACGGAGCCACGGTCCCCTTCATCTCGCGCTACCGTAAGGAAAGAACAGGGTCGCTCGACGAGGTCGCGATCACGGCGATCCGCGATCGGATGAAGCAGCTGGCGGCCCTTGACGATCGACGCGAGGCGATCCTCGCATCGCTCAAAGAGCGCAACCTCCTGACCCCTGAACTCACCGATGCCGTGGAGACGGCGAAGACCATGGCGGTCCTGGAGGACATCTACCTCCCCTACCGCCCAAAGCGGCGGACGCGAGCGGCGATCGCACGAGAGAAGGGGCTTGAGCCGCTTGCCGAGCTTCTCTTCGCCCAGGACCCGTCGCGCGACCCGGTCAGCGAGGCCGCCGTGTTCGTCGGCGCCTCCCAGGGTGTCGAGAGCGCGGACGCCGCCCTCGCCGGAGCGCGCGACATTCTTGCCGAGCGGGTGAGCGAGTCGGCCGACGCCCGCGGCGAGATCCGGGAGCTGTTCACCCAACGCGGCATCCTCCGATCGTCGGTCATCGGCGGGAAGGAAGCCGAGGGCGCGACCTACCGCGACTACTTCGACTGGCAGGAGCCTCTGGCCGAGGCGCCGAGCCACCGGGTCCTCGCCCTTTTGCGCGCCGAGCGGGAGGGGATTGTTCGTCTCTCCGCTCGGCCTGACGCAGCCGTGGCGCTCGCATTCCTCAAAGGGCAGTTTGTGTGCGGCACGAGCCGGTGCGCAGACCAAGTCTCGCTGGCCGTTGAGGACGGCTACGAGCGTCTAATGGCGCCTTCGATCGAGACGGAGACCCGAGCGCAGCTGAAGGAGAAGGCCGACCGCGAGGCCGTCCGAGTCTTCGCCGATAACGTGCGACAGCTTCTTCTGGCGCCGCCACTCGGGCAGAAGCGCGTTCTCGCCATCGACCCCGGCTATCGAACCGGCGGCAAGGTCGTCTGCCTCGACGCCCAAGGGAAGCTCCTGATCCACGAGGTGGTCTATGCGACCGGCTCCGACGCCCAGCGCGACCAGGCGGCGAGAGTACTGTCCGAGCTCGTTAAGGTCTACTCCGTGGAAGCGATCGCCATCGGAAACGGGACCGCGAGCCGCGAGACCGAGGCGTTCGTGCGCTCCATCGACTTCGGTCGCGCGATTCCCGTGGTCCTCGTGAACGAGAGCGGCGCGTCGGTCTACTCGGCGTCCGATGTAGCTCGCGCCGAGCTGCCGGACGAAGATGTCACCGTTCGTGGCGCCGTGTCGATCGGACGTCGCCTCATCGATCCGCTCGCCGAGCTCGTGAAGATTGACCCCAAGGCGATCGGCGTCGGCCAGTACCAACACGACGTCGACCAAGCACTCCTGCGCCAGAGCCTGGATGATGTCGTCGAGCGTTGCGTCAACGCTGTCGGTGTGGAGGTGAATACGGCCAGCGCCCCGCTCCTCGCCCGCGTGTCCGGGCTCGGACCGAAACTGGCGGAGAACGTCGTTGCCCATCGGAACGAGCACGGCCCGTTCCGCCGCCGTGACGAGCTACGAAAGGTCCCGCGGCTCGGGCCGAAGGCGTTCGAACAGGCCGCCGGATTCCTACGCATTCAGAGCGGCGAGGATCCACTCGACGGAAGCGCCGTCCACCCCGAACGTTACGCCGTCGTGCGCCGGATGGCCGCCGACCTCGGGTGTACGGTCGACGACCTGATGCGTGACGGCGCGTTGCGCACCAGGATCGACCTCCCGCGCTACGTCACGGACGAGGTCGGCCTCCCCACGTTGATCGACATCCTCGACGAACTCGCCAA